>JAHDFX010000038.1:24479-35709 GCA_020627965.1 Saprospiraceae bacterium
AACAGGATGCCCGAGTGGTGGAATTGGTAGACACGCCGGACTTAAAATCCTGTGGGCTTAGGCCCGTGCGGGTTCAAGTCCCGCCTCGGGTACACTTCAACCGATATAGAATATTGTTTATCAATGTTTTATATCGGTTTTTTCTTTTATGGAGGACAATTTTCCGTTCCCCGTCCCTCAATTCAATATCAATAGTAGCAGAACTATCAAATAAAATACTCCGAGCTTTCCATCAAGTCTAAAACTCTCAAAATCCATTTTTAATAACTCTGCACCACTCTATGAGAATAAAATCAAGGAAGTTCAGCAGTTTTTTAGTCGTACCGGTGCACGCAGAACGACAAATACAGAGGAACAGAATACTGGTGACGATACCGTGATGACTGAGTAGTCTCTATGAAACGACTTGTAAAGCTCCCTGTCCCGCTAGGGACGACATATCGGTAGCTAAATATTTTAAGCCTTGATTTCCGTGCCGTTAGGTACGCAATATGATACGCATATTATGAAAATAGATTTTGTTCTGTATAGAGCTGAGTAGTATTAATTTGGAAATTTTTAAACGGCATATAGGCGTGGGGCTCTTGAGCTTCATGCCTTTTTAGTTATTTTCATCACTCATACAAAAGGGTTTTATAAGCCTGTACGCTCTCTTAAAATAGCTTTGATCGCTCCGAACATCATCGCCGAGAAATCTACTTTAAAATCTGTGTTATCTGTAAAAAGCTTATATAGTTTCAGGTTGGTGGCTACCAATTTTTGCATTTCTTCTTTTACTATGGCATCACTGGTGATCCGGGCATTTTGCTCATCAGAGAAATCAAAGGAATTTCTCATTTCTTCATTCAGCTGTATTAAACACCCGTGTTATATAAAAAATATTCGCCTTGCGACTATACCCTACATTAGTCGAACACGTCTAAATTTTTACAAAACCCCGAAGTTTGTGGTTCCCATCCGGAAGTTTGTGGTTCCTATCCACAAATTTGTGGTCTTGAACCCCAAAGATGTATGGCAAAGCCCCGAAGTTTGCGGTTTCCATCCGGAAGTTTGTGGTTCCTATCCACAAGTTTGTGGTCTTGAACCCCAAAGATGTATGGCAAAGCCCCGAAGTTTGTGGTTCCCATCCGGAAGTTTGTGGTTCCTATCCACAAGTTTGTGGTCTTGAACCTCAAAGATATATGGCAAAGCCCCAAAGTTTGTGGTTCCCATCCAGAAGTTTGTGGTCTTGAACCACAAAAAAACACCCAATGTAAG
This sequence comes from Saprospiraceae bacterium, assembly GCA_020627965.1. Classification (GTDB taxonomy): domain Bacteria; phylum Bacteroidota; class Bacteroidia; order Chitinophagales; family Saprospiraceae; genus JAHDEO01. The sequence continues at coordinate 25,737 of JAHDFX010000038.1, forward strand.
ATTTGCCTTTTTTTGTACAAAAAAAACCAACTCAGTTTGTGGCGATTTTCATATAAATGTTTTTTATTTGCGGTAGCAATACAGAAAGATAATTCCAAAATATTCTTTCAGACACAAACTCACAATACTTTATATGAAGTATTGGAACCAGTATAGAAAAACAATTTTTAAAACACCTTAATTCTTTTTAACCATGAGTTTTAATAACCTTGCAAGCAGACACCTTTCTGAACAGGAAATCGCAGAAATCACTACGCTGTATGCACAACTAGAAGCAATACTGACGCCAAAATTGGCCAGTCTTAGTCCTGACGAAAGAACCCAGTACGGGAGCATCAATGAGCAAAACAAGCTTGTTGTGAATAAAATCAGAGACTTTCGTGATGCTGATCCGGCATTGAGTTCGCCGGATGTAGACTGGACAGAATTTGAAGATGATTATCGAACGAGGGGATTCCTCGAAAAATTCATCAACAAGCTAGCCAGGCTAAAAGATGGACTAACGAATGCCAAAATCCTTCATGACTCTGATAATTATAAAGCCGCACTACTAGACTATAATTATGCGAAGTATAAAAATAGTGCTTCAGTACCAGGCTATGAGACTAAAATCAGAGAAGTTCAGCAATTTTTTAGTCGCACGGGTACCCGTAGAACGACAAATACTGAGGAAGAAAATACCGTGAATGATTCTACAACGATAGAATAGACAGCATAAAGAAGTTTTCAAAAGGCATGTAAGCGTAGGGTCTTCGGACTTTGCGCTTTTTTTGAAAGGGACTACTTCCCATACAATTCCTTTCCGGCTTCATAATACTTATCACCTGTCTTCCAGAAAACAGATTGATCGGTATTACCAATCAGGCGACAAGCATAGACATAAGACTTGAAAAACTTGAATAAATAATCGTAATCTAGTGTATTAGGTCCGTCGGCAGGCTGATGGTAGTAAGTATTGATCGTTTCATCAAATGCAGTAATGCCCAGACTGAAAGTAGGAGCTGGCACGCCCTTACGGGCAAAATTGACATTATCCGAACGGTCAAATAAGCCTTCTTCTGGCATATTATCTTTAATGGCTTTCAAACCATACGTGGAGCAGGCTTTTTCTATCAGGTTGCGGGCTTCTGTGCGTTCTAGTCCTATGATCGTTGCTACGGAATTATCATTATAACCAGCATTATCACTATTAAAACAATAAGTAACCTTGTCGAGCGGAATGGCTGGGTTGTCGGCATAATATTGAGAACCTAATAAACCTTTTTCTTCCCCTGTAAAAAAGACAAAGAGGGCAGAACGTTTGGTCGGGTTCTGAGCAATATTTTCGGCTGCTGAAAGTACCGTCACACTACCTACGGCATTATCTCTGGCACCATTATAAATGCTATCACCTTCTATGGCTCGCCCTACACCTACATGATCGTAATGAGCAGAATAAATAATGTATTCCTCCTTCAATTTAGGATCACTGCCTTCTACGACACCTACAACATTATAAGTCTCTATTTCTTCTTCCGACATACCATCTACAAAAATATTGCAAGGCGTTTTACCTTCTTTCAAACTTACAATGGCAGTAGTATCCTCTGCACTCACCCAAAACATCGGTAATGAATCTGCTGTTCCTTCATCTACTACGATGGCAGGGCCAGTGAAAAAGCGTGTTAAAAAATAAAAAGGAATCTGGGCAGATTTATAAATTTCAATGTGGGCAACTGCGCCTTTTTGCTTTGATAAAGCTTGTTTTTGTTGGGCAGAATAGAACCATTCCTGTGGACTTTTTTGTCCGTCGAAACCACAACTGGTGACGACTATTTTCCCATTTACATCTATGCCTTCATAGTCTTTTTCAGTACCTCTATTCAGGAAAATAGTTGGGGCAGAAAGCTCTAAATTTTCGCCGTCCAGCATAATAAAATCAGTCAATAAATCCAACTGACTAGCTCCTATGCTCAGTGTTCCTGTGTCGGCAGGTATAATATTTTTCATAGGAACTTTTTGCAGATAATCTTTACAACCTGGCGCTGGTTTTACACCATATCGCATCAATGAAGTAGAGAGATAACGAGCTGCAATATTAAGTTCTGGCGAAGGGGTGTCGCGTCCCCTCATTTCATCGGAAGCCAGATAATGTATATGTGCTTTAATATCATTAAGGTCTACCGTAGATTCGGTAATACGCTGATCCTTGTCACCCTTAAGTTCTGCTGCATTGCTAACTTGCTTTGTGGCTGTACAGGAAAACATTAGCATGGGGATAGCTATTAGGTAAAGTATATTTTTCATGGCTTAAAAGTAATTAAAATTTACTTTATGTTTTTACAATATTTTTATATTTTATTGCTAATTAGAACACAAAAGCTTCTTTGCGGTAAATTATCATTATTAATATGCAAAAGAAATTTCAATTCTGGGTTAACTATCTCAAAACCGTGAGCCTGTTTATGGCAGCTATGGGTGTAATGTGGGCAATTGTCGGCAGCTTCGATCCTTTTGGGCTTTATGATACTCAGTTTGCGAAGGCATTTTGGAATGTAGAACAATTGCCAACAGATGCCAAACGTACTTTTCAGTTTCTGGCTATACCCTTAGGTGCTACGAATATGGGCTTTTTTATTTTGCAGTATTTTATTGCAACCAATGCCTATGCCCGCAAAGAGAAGTGGGCATACAAAGCCATTATGTACGGATTTTTCGGCTGGTTTTTACTGGATACAGGCATGTGCCTATGGTATAAGGCTTACTTTAATATCCTAATGGCCAATATTCCTGCCTTATTGGCTATGTTGCCAATTGTATTTACACGAAAGTATTTTAATGGAGAAAAATCATGATGGCTGATAAAAGCAAAAACCAATACGAAGTATTAGACTTATTAAAGAGTAACAAGTCTATTGTCAATTTTTCACTGAAAAACCCGTATATAATCCACCTCCATGGTCTGCGGGAAAACAGTACTGGCATCAGGATAACCTGGCCAATTTCCACCTACAGCCACATTAAAAATAAAGAAAAATGGATTGTGAAACTCTGTCATGGCAGAGGAGGTAGTGTTCAATGAATAAAACTGAATGTCATCAACAAACCACCTGATCTGATTGGCATCCCAAATGATCGAGAATACGTGAAATTCATTAGCAAAAATGCCATTATTTAGCGTGTAACTGCCACCTTGATAATTATGTCCATTATTATCCCAATGACAAGTGCCATGTGTTGTGTCATCTCTGCCAGTTCCACCACCAATAAGTTCCATGATGTCAATCTCTCCACATGCTGGCCAACCAACAGTTGTTATATTATCGCCTAGCATCCACAGTGCTGGCCATACACCCTGACTATAAGGTAATTTGGCACGTATATCTACCCTGCCATATTGAAAACTCTTATTGCCCTGTGTCTTGATACGGGAAGAAGTATAATTATAATTGCCGACCTGCTCCTCACGTGCTTCAATAGTTAGAAAATCATCACCTACTGTGGCATTTTGTGTTTGATACCAGATGGCTTCATTATTACCCCAGTCGCATACATTCGGACAACCATTACCTAAGTCATGCACCCAGGTAGTCGCATCCAGTGTATTCCCATCAAATTCATCCGACCAGATAAGTGTATAACCCGGATAGGATAGGGGAGTGGAATAGCCGCTATTGGAACGAGGTGTTGCTACATAACCAGGTGGAGGATTGCAAGCTTCCACACTAATGTATGGATTGCCGAAGCCATCGCCATCTGCATCCAGATACCAGGTTTTGATCGTACAACATTCCTCTATTTCTGATGAAAATCTGCTACCAGCTTGAGTGTTGAAATTATTTTCAAGGCAAATAGTATTACCGGCTTTATAATTGACATCAGCGGCATTAGTTACCTGACTATTAGAAATCAACATTTGCCCGGCATGAACAGTGCTATCAGTAGTGTGTATATACGAATCTACCTGAATAATATCCTGACATTCCTCCGGCTCCGGGTTTGTACTTGCATGTTCGATATTGTCTACATAAAAAGTCTCACCAAGTCCTGTATTTCCAAAATCAGGAAAAATAACTAATTGATTATAGCTATAAGTAGGATCGAAGGAAGGGTCTAAAGACATATCATAACTGAATATTTCCCAGGTATTGACAAGGGATGTACTAACACTGACCTCCGCAGAAACAACAACATTACCCTGATCAAGCATCTCTATTTTAAGTAAGAAGGGTACATTGGCTCTAGGGGAATAAACAGCCATCCGCATCTCATTCCCATTATTAATAAAATCAATACTGGTTTGGAGTGGCATTGCTGTTCCTGCCCAGGTTTGCGCATCAGTAGTTTTAGTTAATTGTAAGACCTTTGCACTCGTATTGTTGCCAGTTAGAGTCGGGTTATTCGCCACATTGCTATTAGCTACACCGCCAAAGTCATAAAAAGTGTAATTAATACTGGTAGACTCAAAGTCTATAGGTATAGAAGGAAGTTGAGCCTGCAAATAAAAGGGGAGTAAAGACAGTAGTAAAGTGTAGAATTTCAATGTACATTAGTTTTGTGATCAGAATACTTCAAAGATAACATATATTTGCAGGAATTGCTGTGCTATTTAAACATTCAGTGACGATGTCAAAAATTACTTTTATTTCCATTCTTTTTTCCTTTCTACTATTGTCATCATGTACCGCTAATGAAAAGTTGAAAGAGGTATCGGTAGCTGATTTTGCTGCATTTGTAAAAGAAACAGCTTATATAACGGAGGCAGAATCTTTTAACTGGTCTATTGTGCAGCGGGATGTAGATAATTTTGATGTATTGTATGGAATTGACTGGCGTTGTCCGGACGGTGAATTTCCTGCTCAGGCTGAATATCCGGTTACTCAGGTTAGTTATAATGATGCTTTAGCTTACGCTAAATGGTCTGACAGTCGTTTGCCTTCTTATGAAGAGTATTGGGAAATGGTGGATCAGAATACCAAAGTAATCAACCAAAGTAGTACACAGATATTCAGGGTAGGCGCAACAAATACAATAGGAAATGTCTGGGAAATCACTGTTCCTGATGCGATGGGAAGGGTCAGGCTTGCTGGCGGCTCTTATCTTTGTTCACCTAATTCCTGCAATGGCACGTCACCCGACAGGGTATTATATGTAGATAAAATGACAGGGAATACGCATATCAGTTTTGCGGTGATCCGGAGTGATTAATAGACTTATTAAAGAGTAACAAGTCTAATTAAAAATAAAAGAAGAACTGATAACAATTGAATGAACACATTATTTCAAAATTAAATTTACAACTATGCAGCAACACGAACAGGCAGATAGAGAACAGCTATTCCAGATACATCCTTATAAAATTTTATTGTATCTGGCTATTGGCAGCATGTCTGCACTATTTTTAGGCTTCACATTTTCTTATCTATATCAGGTTGTCAATCACGATGAAGCTCAAGCTGTTGTTCCGCCTTATATTTTCTTATTCAATACTATACTTCTGTTGGCAAGTAGTTGGTTGATTATTCGTGCGAATAAGTTTTATCAGGCTGATGATACTGAAGCTTACACACGTTCACTTATTTATACACTTATTCTTACACTGCTTTTTTTGATTGCTCAAATCGCTGCCTGGGTATTTATGTATACTCAGAATATACTGACAAGTGACGCGAACCCTTCTATAGGTTATGTTTATGTGATCTCTATATTGCATTTTGTGCATGTTATTGGCGGGCTTCCATTCCTGATTATGTTCATCTATACTGCTCGCAAGCGAATGAAAGAACCGGTCAGTGTATTGGTTTATTTTTCTGACCCTGAAAAGCGACTAAAACTTAAATTACTCACCACGTACTGGCATTTTCTGGATATACTCTGGATATATCTGATTGTTTTCTTTTTGCTGGTAAAAATAATCAATATGTTCATATGATAGTTGTTACAGGTGCCGCAGGTTTTATAGGGAGTTGTCTGATTAGTCATTTGAACCATGCTGGCTATAAAGATATTTTGCTGGTAGATGATTTTGGCCGGACTGATAAGAATAAAAACTTGAAAGGTAAGCATTTTATCAAGCAGGTAGAACGTAATGTTTTTATTCAAAACTGGCTGTCTCAGCATGCTAAAGAGATAAGCTTTATTTTCCACCTTGGGGCCAGAACCGATACGGCTGAAACCAATGTACAGTTATTCGACCAACTAAATTTAAATTATAGTAAAACTATCTGGCAAATTTGCACTAAGCATCAAATTCCACTTGTGTATGCTTCCAGTGCAGCCACTTATGGAAGTGGTTCGCTCGGATACAGAGATGAGCATAGTATTATTCCAGCACTTCAGCCTTTAAATCCTTACGGGTGTTCCAAGAATGATTTTGACAAATGGGTGTTGGAACAGGATGTCAGTCCTCCATTTTGGGCTGGACTCAAGTTTTTTAATGTTTACGGGCCGAATGAATATCACAAAGGCAGAATGGCTTCTGTTATTTTTCATTGTTATCATCAGGTAAAACAAAGCGGAAAAATGCGACTTTTTCGTTCGCATAAGGCTGGTATTCAGAATGGGCATCAGCAAAGAGATTTTATTTACGTAAAGGATGTAGTCAATGTCTGTACTTTCCTGATGCAAAATAAGCTCGTTAATGGGGTTTATAATCTTGGTACAGGTAAAGCAAGAACTTTCCTTGATTTGACTCAACAAACTTTTTTGTCTATGGGGCTTTCACCTGATATTGAATTTATAGATACCCCGACTGATATTCGTGAGACCTATCAATATTTCACTCAGGCAGACATGAAAAAGCTTAGAGATGCTGGCTATAAGGATGCTTTTTATGAGTTGGAAGAAGGAATTCAGGACTATGTTCAATCGTACCTATCTTCTCTTAATTATTATTAAATGTAGTTTTTCATCCTTTTTTGGCTTTAAGCATCTGAACAAAGCCTCCCATAACGGCTCTGGTTTCCGGCTGCCACCATTGTTTCATCCGGTTATCCATGTCTTCTTCATAATTACCATCAAAAGACTTTAATATCTCCTTGCGTAGATTTTGTTTTGAAGTACGCCAGCCTACCTGCTCGAAAGACAGGTATTTTTTCAGTTGCTTAGCGGCTCTCTCTTCAACTTCAGTGAAAGGGCAAACCTCATTCACTAAGCCACATAAAAGCGCTTCTTCCGGTAATAGCATTTTGGCTTCCATCAGGTAATGATAAGCCTTGCCAGTGCCTACCCACATGCTGTATAGTTTGAAAATATATTCAGGCAAAGGAATGGCTACTGCTACTTCATTTAATCCGATCTTATATTTCCCTTCTGCCATCACCCGATAATCGCTACAAATTGCCATCACACAGCCGCCTGCCGGACTATGTCCTGTAATGGCTGTTACAAATGGTTTTGGAAAAGATGCCATCGTTTTGCTCATTTTTGTAAATGCCATCCAAAAGTCCATGATCTGTTGTTTATCATAGTCGTATAATTCGATCAGATTGAGTCCGGCAGAGAAAAAACTGGGTTTACCTGTCAGCAAAATTCCGGGTATATTGTCGTCTTCGGCTGCTGCCTCGAAAGTATCAATCAATTGTTGCACCATTTCCATGTTCATGGTATTAGCACGTCCATAGTCTAATTGTACCCGTAGGTATCCGTCTTTTATTTCTTTTTGTAACATAAATATAACGATCAGTTTGTAGTCTACAGACCACAGATATTTTTCAATAGTTTCAAAGGTATAATATCTGTGTTAATCTATGTAGATTTGTGGGAAATAATTAAGCTAACTAAATGCAACAAATACCAGAGTCCGAACTCATTCTCAATCCTGATGGTAGTATTTATCATTTAAATCTCCGTCCCGAGCATATTGCCGATACGATCATAACCGTTGGTGATCCTGACCGTGTTCCCAAAGTTTCCCGTCTTTTTGATAAGGTGGAGCATAAAATTCAGAAGAGAGAATTTGTTACTCATACTGGTGTACTCAATGGCAAAAGATTAACTGTAATGAGTACAGGGATGGGGACAGATAATATCGATATTGCGCTCAATGAACTGGATGCATTAGTCAATATTGATTTGCAAACAAGACAAATCAAGGAGCAACTGACTTCCTTGAATATTATCAGAATTGGTACTTCTGGCTGTTTGCAGGCAGATATTCCTGTTGATAGTCTTTTGTTTTCTGAGCATGCTATTGGTCTGGATGGGTTGATGCATTATTATCATCTAAACCCAGAGAAAGAAGAACAGAATTTTACTGGTCAACTAGATCAACATCTTGATGAGTCAGACATTACTAAACCTTATATGGTAGCTGGTTCTGGGGAGTTAATCAAGCAATTGACAGTTGGTATGATACCTGGCATTACGCTGACTTGTCCGGGCTTTTATGCGCCCCAGGGCAGAGTGCTCCGCTTAGCTAGCAATACAGACAATTTTATTAAAAAACTAAATTCATTCCGATATAAAAATAGTCGTTTGACCAATTTTGAAATGGAAACAGCCGGCATATATGGCATGGCAAAGATATTAGGTCATAAAGCACTTTCGTGCAATGCTATTTTAGCAAATAGAATTACACACGAATTCAGTCAGCAGCCCCAAAAAGTTGTGGAAGATTTAATAGAAATGGTTTTAGAACGTGTTTAACGATTTTCGAGTCTTCTTGCTTTGTGATAGCGACGGGCATTGACCAGATGTGCTTCATAGGTTTTAGCAAAGGCATGATAACCAGAGCGATCTGGTTTAGCGCAGAAATACATATAGTCATGTTCTTCAGCATCTAGTGTTTTGTCAATGGTTATAATGGAGGGCATAGCGATTGGTCCGGGAGGTAAACCTTTGACTTTATATGTATTGTAAGGTGAATCGATCTTTGTATGTTTCCTTAACAGGCGGGGGATCCCCCAGGCACGCATAGCATAAACGACAGTAGGATCAGCCTGTAATTTCCAGCCAGGCGTTTTTAGTCGATTGTAATATACGCCAGCAATTCTGTCTTTTTCATCATCCTGATTGGTTTCCATTTGTACAATAGAAGCGAGAATGATTACCTCAATTGGTGTTAAGTCCATTTTTCTGGCTTTCGCCAAACGCTCTTCCGTCCAGAATCGTTTGCTTTCGCTGACCATGCGTTTGCACAAGGCTTTAGGTGTTGTATTCCAGAACAACTCATAAGTATTAGGAATGAAGGCTGCCATGATATTATCAGGTGTATAACCTAAGGCAGCTAAAAATTCTTCATCCTGAAAAGTAGCCATCAAGTTTGCTGAGTCTGGTTCGATAAATTTTGCCATATGCCCTGCCACCTCTTCAATGAGGCGTTTATTGTGTATGATAACACGTAAAGGCGCTTGTTCACCAGTCATTAGGTGCTTAACTAAAGCAGGATTGCTCATGCCGTTTTCGAGTTCGAAACGACCATTTCTTGGGCTATATTTTTTCTTTTTTGCCTGATCTAAAAAACTTTTTTGACTAAGGAGTACCCCATCTTTTGTCAAAATATTGGCAACATCATTAAGTGTAGCTCCTCGAGGAATATGCAAATAATATTCATCGCTACCGAAATAAATATTCTTTTTGTAAAAATTGTAATATAAATACCCTCCTATCGCTATTGTTGCAATTAATAATAAGACGAGTAATTGTTTCATACAAATAGTTTATACCAAAAAAGCATAGAAATTTAGTTTACAATGTACTTAGCCCCTTTCCATGCATAATATCTTGCCCCAAGGCGTGCCCCTTCTGTTCCGATCTGTTTAATAACAAATTCACTAGTTGGTGGCAGGACGGATTCTTTTAACTGCTTTCTATGAATTTTTTCATAAGTTGAATAATCAATAGCTTGTCCTGTTGCTAATTTAGTAAAAACATTGAATTGAGCAACGACAGCTCTCCATTCGGGCTGAATGATTCCTTCAAAAACTTTTGACTCATAGTTTAAGTTGCTATACACTTTTGCTAAAATGCTGAATTATCCCCCTTTGGAGGGGGT
>JAHDFX010000039.1:0-12133 GCA_020627965.1 Saprospiraceae bacterium
CGCTAATAGAATAAAGCCTAATGTCGCTATCGTTACGGATGTAACACATGATACACATACACCAATGTTATCGCCGGTAGAATTAGGGGACATTAAGTCAGGAAAAGGGCCAACAGTAACTTACGGACCTGCTGTTCATAATAAGTTGCAGGATTTGATCGTCAATGTAGCAGAACAGAAGAAAATACCGCTTCAGCGAGAAGCAGCTTCACGTTCTACAGGTACAGATACAGACGCTTTTGCTTACTCAAATGGAGGTGTACCTTCTGCCCTGATTTCTTTGCCGCTACGCTATATGCATACTACGGTTGAGATGGCACATAAAGATGATATTGAGAATGTGATCCGCCTGATTTATGAAACATTGAGAAAAATCAAGAAAAACCACGATTTCAGATATTTTAAGTAGATGTTCAGGAGCATGTTCCTAAAAAAGCTCATCGACTTAATTCTATATAGTAACCTCTTTATTGCCTGCTGTGCAGTGGCTATGACCTGGCAAACCCAATTATTGCTTGGTCATAGCATTGGTTTTACACCTCTTGTTGGGCTTATCTTTTGTGCCACATTGGTTATTTATGCGCTTCACCGTTTGGTGGGCATGTCGAAAGTCAAAGAATTTCTGGAAGTAGAGCGTTATCGGGTAATTCAGCAATACCGACATCACATTTGGGCATATGCTGGCTTGGCACTACTTGGCGGAACTGTTTCTTTCTTTCTTGTCCCTTTTTCTGTTCAAATTATTATTCTCATTCCTGCGGTCTTATCTCTAGGGTATGTAATTCCCTTTCTGGGCAAGAAAAGCTTAAGACTTAGAGATATAGATATGCTGAAGATATTTCTGGTAGCTGGTTGCTGGGCTTATGTTACAGTATTATTACCGGCTGCCGAATCAAACATGTTGTCATCGCCGCATATCTGGTGGATGGCTACAGAACGTAGCCTTTTTGTTTTTGCCATTACGCTCCCTTTTGATATACGAGACTTAAAAGTGGATGGGCACAATCAGGTCAGAACTTTTCCGGCTGTTTTAGGGCTTGAAAAAACACTTTCCCTGACTGGAGTTATCTTGATGATATTCAGTTGTTTAGTTTACTTTAATTATAGCGACATTAAAATTATATCAGCCATGTTGCTTTCTGCTGTCAGTACTTTTATTTTCATTTGGCTTTCGCCTAAATATAGACATGATTACTACTTTACAGGACTGATGGACGGGACAATGATTATTCAATTTTTACTACTGATGGCGTCGGTTCATTTTCTTTAAATTCCAATTATAATTAATAGTTTCTAATATAGTCAAGCCCAATTCACTTAGACTTTTCTTTGAATTGCCTAGTACAACAACCGCTGTATGTGTTTCTTTTACAAATGAAATATGAGCAGTATGTCCATTCGTCATACCACTATGTACGATGATGTCAGGAAAACGTTTGTGCATTCGCATAATATGCCAGCCTGTACCTACGTATATATCAGGTGTTTTAGTATCGAGTTGTGCTTCGCAATTTTGTGCTAAAATTTCTCCTAGTTCGGTATGTGTATCTCCAAGATGCACTTTCAGCCATTTCAAGAGATCATTAGCTGTAGACTTCAGCCCAAAAGCACTTTCAAAAGATTGAAATTGCCATGCAGGAACAGCTTTTACCAAAGAATAACCCTGCGCCATTCTTTCTTGTTGTTCAGTATTTAAGTGCATGCGGGTATCCTGCATATTGATAGGCTCAAAGAGGTATTTATTCAATAAATCAGAATAAGGAGCTTTTCCGGCTTTTTCCAGTATTTCTCCCAATAAAGCATAGCCCGAATGTGAGTAAGTATATTCCTGACCAACATCATTATTCAATTGATATTTATTTAAAAAAGCCAGGAGGTCTGCTTGTGTGTATAGGGCATAAGGTTGGTTAGCATCTTCTTCCCTGTCGCCCAGGTTATGTGGTAGACGAGGCAATCCAGAGCTGTGTGTAGACAAATGTTTCAGGCTGACGGCTTTGTTTTTGTATTGTAAATGAGCTAGTTCAGGGAAATATTCACTAACAGAAGCTTCTGGGTTTAAAAGGTTTTCTTTTTCTAATAATGGTAATAAACCAGCGGTAAAAACTTTACTGACAGAACCAATTTCAAATATAGTATTCCCGTCAGGCTTTTGGTTATTGTCTCGCTCTGTTTCTCCAAAACCATAGATGTAGGTAGAGTCCCGATCAATAATCCCAATCACCAAACCAGGCGTTTTTGAAAAATCCACATCCATCCTGACCATGTTATGAATGAGTTTGTCTAAAGATTTATTCTGGGCATTTAATTGGAAAACGGTCAAAGCCATCCATATTGCAACTATAAGTGCTTGTCTCATATCTATGAAGCTGTTATTTGGTGTCAAATGTACAAATTGAATACCAAATAAAACACAATTGCTTATCTTGTCCAAAACATCTGCTTTGTATTATCAAAAATCATTCATGTATCGCTTCTTTGCGGATCACAAAAAGATATTTATTCTTTTAGTGGCCTTGCTTGCATTAGCAGCTTTAGGACTAGATTTTATTACAGTTGGTGCCATGCTATTGACCTTGTTTATTCATTTTCATTACAGGTTTATGGAGCAAGAGGAAAAGAGGAAATGGCAGGTAAAGCAACAGGAAGCCTTAGAGTCTATTTTGAATTTAATTCAATTGAAAGCACCATTGGCTGAGATGGGGGGCTGGGCAGCTTCACCGGATTTTATGCGGGTCATAGCCCAATATATTATCAAAAACAAACCCAAGACAATAGTCGAATGTGGCAGTGGAGTTTCAACGGTTTTAATGGCTTATTTCTTAGAAAAAAATAAAACAGGTCGCTTGCTGTCATTGGAAAATGCGCCAGAATTTGCAGAGAAAACCCGCCAGGAAATAGCAATACATCAATTAGATAATTTTGTGGACGTTATTGATGCTCCACTCATAGGAATACCCTATAAAGAAAAAGTACAGAAGTGGTATAATATTGAAGGACTGGATTTTGGGACTATTGATCTGCTAGTTGTAGATGGACCCCGGGGAGATCGTTACCCTGCTTTGTCTTTTTTGAAACAGTATATGAATGAGCAGACCATTGTTATTGTAGATGATTGTAAACGGGAAAAGGATACGAATACCATAAAAAAATGGGTAGAACTATACGATCTGAACGTACAATGGCTGGATACGGAGAAAGGGACAGCCGTGTTAAGATTTTAAATGATTTACCACAGATTTACACAGATTAGAACACAGGATTTTATCTGTGATAATTTGTGTGAATCTGTGGTAGTTACCTACTTGACTTCAAACATTTTCGTCTCTCCATCACTTTCTCCCTCAATCGTGTAATAATAGCGTCCTTTCGGCAATGTATTATCAATTTTTAACTCATGCACGCCTTTCTTTTTAAATTCCTTGCTAATCAAAGTACTTAAGAAATTACCTTTAGCATCACTCAGGAAAATATCTATCGATTCTGGTTTGGAGATAGTGTATTTTAGAGTAAGGTCATTCCCATTTTCAATAAAAATATCACTGTATAATGTTTTCTTGCGCACCTTGATGTCAGGATTATGAGTTTTGGCGAAAGCTGGTATTGCTGGCGATAAATTAGCTGTTGTTGTATTACAAGGCTCTCTGATTTCTGCCGAAAAATCTGCTCCTGTTTCCACTTTGAAATCATCGTCCAGAGAAATGACATTGCCTGCCCGATAATCCAGACTGGCAGGAGGTGTTACAGAACCAGTAGAGCCCAGTGTGCTACTGGCAGTTCTACGATGAGGATTTGCCGTATAGTCATTGTCATCTGAATAACTTATAGGCTCTGCATCTACGCAAACGGTTCTATATTCATCGTCGATTAGCCCGATCATGGTATAAGGAATATACCCGATACAGGAATCACCATTAAAAGAACCCACTGTAGCAATATCAGCCAAAGAAGCATTTGTAAGCGATGGATTGGTATCGGAATAATTTACTCCCAGATCAACGCCCCAATCTACCGCAGTTGTAGCATTGATATCGACAATGGTGGGCGTGTTAATACCTACATTGCAGTTGATCGAGCAATCTGTTGGTAATTCCTGCTCATAAGTTTCATCCAAAATATAAACAATAGAAGGATATTGCTCACTCCAGGGCGGATTTTGATAATCGACAGATAAAACCCGGTTAACCATACCGGTATTCTCCAGGTTATAACCACGTGAAACCCCACGATTGTCAATATGAACTGTTTTTTCACAGTCTATTGCAAGATTGTTATAAGCATTTACATCATGTCCGCCACCGATAAACACTGCAACATCTATATGTTGCATCACATTATCATGAGCCGTATCTCCACTATCTCCATCATCCAGATAAACACCATGTGCCTGCTCAGCATCATGGATATAATTGTATCTGATAATATTGCCATAACTAGTCCAGTCATTCCAACTGTAAAAAGCTCCCATATCATTAGAAACTCTACAGATGTCGTAAATTTCATTGTATTCAAAGATGTTATTATTGCCACAAAACTCAATGCCCACATGTGGAGTGCCGTGTATCTTATTGTGGGCAACATACATCCCCACATTATTGTCATCGTATTTTCTTGGTGTACCCACAGCAGGAGCATAGATCACTTTTACACGGCCAAATTCATAAATATGATTATTGACTGCACTGTGTTCAGCAGGACTAAGTGTTTGGCGGTTGCCGCCCGATAAGTAAATGCCACCAGCGCCCAGATGATGCATATCATTACTGATAATATCATGACCTGTACCATTGATGACGCTCACTGCATCCTGTATGAAATTGGCAATATCACAACCTGCGACCAAGTTGTCATTACCACCATTTATTTCAATTGCAGAACCTAATCCATAATCGAATTTGATATTGAGAATATTGATATGACTTGCATCGGTCAATTTGAAAAGTGGTGCATCATTGTCAAGGATTTTAATATCAGAAACACCGTCAGGAATCCAGATATATAGGGTTTGCGTATTGAAATTAACCGACCATTCGCCCGGATAATCTATTTCTTCCAATAAATTTGTAGCGAAATAAGGTTCCATACCATTTCCTTCAGGACGGGTATATTTATCGCCAATACCTCCGGGAACAGAGGTGGCTTGTGTCACTATTCCCGCAAGGGTATCAATAGAAGCTGTACGCACAGCATCAAACTGCCAGGCTACCCGCCAATATCCCTGAAACCAAAGCCCATCATTAACGGCTTCCATCCATCTCTTATGGCGATCACCTCTGTACTCGAAAATTCCGGGTTCATTTTGAAGCACTCGCTTCATCGTCATGGTAGAATCATTGGGATAGCGAGAAAGCGGCAATTCATAAGTGTCTGTATAGAGTCGGAATAAATCCTGGTTGGAAGCAGGGAAATAATCTGGCCAGGTATCCATGTTTTGTACGCCTAATGCTGCCAGATCAAGTTGCACAATATTTCCGACAGCTTCAGGAGCAATTCTTGCCAATAAAGCCGGATCACTGAGTGGTGTAAAATTTCCAACAGGTACAGACTTGTTTAAATGCATAATAGCACCATGTTTATTGACAGCGGCATAGGTAATCTCTGCATTGTTGCTGCCACTGTCAATTGAAGTCAATTCAAAACTGGAGTTGCGATAATATTCTCCGTCCATCAACCATACAGTCACATCGCCTGGATTAGTAAGTGTTCTGATTTCATCCCTTGCTCTATCCAGTGTTTGGAATGGTGCAGCGGAAGTTCCTGTATTATTATCGTCGCCATTTGGAGAAACGAAATACTCCATTTGCCCAAAGGCAGATAAAACAGCAAATAGTAAAAGACTTAGTAAGGATAATTTTTTTTTCATGAAAAGTAGTTTTAGGTCAAGTTTCAACAAGCTCTCCTCGTTCGCTGGGGTGTTTTATTGATGATTTAAATAGTGTCTTAAATTTTCAATATTTTGCCATTAAAATACGGAATAATCACGGCAATGTAAACCTGAAAGGATTTTGATGCCTTTACGCTAAAAATACTTGCAAAACCCAAGACTTTAGATGTTCTTTGTTAAATGAAAAGAATAATAGGCTTAGCAATTTTTATATTATTTGCACAACAAGGTATCAGTCAGTCACCCCCACCAGCTGATTTGGATGGAGAAGATTTGAGGGTTTGGCTGAAAGCCAATTGGTATGATGGGTTTCACAATCAATTAGGCTATTCAAATGCACGTCGAAAAATGTATGGTTTTATTGATAATCATGGAGATACGATCACCTGTGTGTATTCTGGGTTTTATCAATTAAATCCTTACGGAAATGAAATCACTTATCCGAATCCAATCAATACGGAACATACTGTTCCCCAGTCTTTTTTTAGTTCCAACGAACCAATGCAGTCGGATATTTACCACCTTTTTCCAACTTTTGGAACATGGAATTCAGAAAGAAGTAACTCGCCTTTTGAAAATATAACTGATCAAAATACGGTAAGATGGATGAGAGGAAGCACCTGGCAATCAGATATTCCGGATACATTCATTGAAGAATACAGTGAATCCATTCCTGCTAATGTATTTGAACCCAGAGAAGATCATAAAGGAGAGGTCGCTCGTGCGGTCGCTTATTTTTACACAATGTACCCAAATCAGGCTGGCACAATTTCCAGCCTTTTTGATATACAAACTTTATGCGAATGGAATGATATGGATCCGCCATCATCAAAGGAAATGGAACGTAGTGATGCTATAGAACAATATCAAGGCAACAGAAACCCTTATGTAGATTATCCAGAATTGCTGGAAAGAGCATGGGGTTGTGCGATGACAACAAGTACTGCTAGCCCTGTCGATGTAGAAAATAAGCTAAATATTGTTCCTAATCCGGTCAGGGATGGTTTAGAAATGCAGTTTGAGAATGCCGAAGCAGGCATATTTCAATACACTATCTTTTCGAGTACTGGTCAGGTTGTACGACAGGGTAGGGGAACGGTATTAGAAAATACAGCGGCTATCAATTTAAGCGACCTGGAAGCTGGATTATATATTCTTTCTATGGAAATGAATACCAAGTCTTTTGTGGGGCGTTTTATAAAAAGCTGATTTGCTATGTTTAGCATAATTGTAATTCAGGCGATTGCAAAATAGCGTAAAAAAGAAGAGATAGTCTAATCGCAACTACGCTATCATCACCATTGTTTTTGTAATCACCCCATGCGGCAGTCCAGTAAACATCAGGAAAACCATCGAGTAATGTGTTTTTCAATCCATTAATACGATCAGTATCTGCTCCTTGCGGGAATAAATCCTGAGTAAGTTCCTCGATAATGGTATTGGGGTTATAAGGATCAGAAATATTAGCAGGGTCATCTATCCATTCAACTGGATTTATCTTTATGTTTTGACCATCAGACAGTTCTATGCCATTTAAATAAATAAAATAAGCAAAAACATAACGATTAACTATCGTAGTTGCACTCATCCAATTACGATGATAACCAGGTTCCTGATGATAAGCAGGCCAGCCAGCTACTTCAGGTGGGTTGAATAATAACATCTGACAGTTTTCTGCAAAAGCGTTTAAATAGCCGCCCATCAGGTAATAATCTTCTGTTTGTGCAGTCATATCAGGCATTGGCCAATTGAAATAACGCCCAATACTAATCGTCAGATCAATAGGAGATTTGACAATAGAACCAACAATATTATTTTCTCCAATAGCATCATCTTCGTCAAAAAAATGCTGACTGTTTAATAGCTGTGTAATAACAGGAAGTAATTCATAATTATTATCCCTGAACACCTGTGCCAAAGCTTGTATGATGTCCTGCTCTATAGCAGCATCTATTTTATAAAAAACGAAATAACGATATAGCTTTCTGACAATAAACTCGGCAGTAGCATCCTGCGCAAATATCATCTCGATCATGGCGTCTAACTCAGCTTCGACTCCTACTACATCCGAACCTCCGGTAATGGTAGTTTCCTGAAATTTATCGCTGAAAATTTTGTCTCCACTATCGTGTAAAATGGGAAATATTGTAGTTCTGAGTAAGCCAGTCTCCGTATCTACACCTAATTGATTAATGTCGATAATATGCCCGGTAAGTACCCTGGCTGCCTGTACGACATCTTCTTCTGTGTACGTTGTGTAATCCCCGACACCTATCTGCGGCCCTTTACCTATGGTATATAGTTCCAGTAGTTCCCGCCCGAAATTTTCATTCGGTTCACCGACTACATTGGTATAATTATCAAGAAATAGAGACATTCCAAGATCGGTACAAATTTTTTTTACCAATGCTTTGAAATTACCTAATGCATAAAGCCTGAACAATGCATTTTGGTGGTAGAGTAGGGTAGAGTATAAGACTTTATCATCCTTAATGGTAAAATGACTATGCATGAAGAATACCATTTTCTCTATAATAGTATCGACATTCATCATTTGCTCTATCCACCAGGTTCTCAAATAAGAACGGTAGATAAATTCGTCGGAACCAAAAGCAGGATCAGTATTTTCGATAACCCAGGGAATGCCCGTAAGAGGGTTTAACGGTGGGGCAGGAGGGGAGGACGGGATTTGTAATAATTGCTGAACAGCATCAGCAACAGACATGCCCGTATAAGACTCAATGAGCTGCTTAGTTGGCCCAAAAGTAGTGCGCCTCAATAAATGAGCTGCCTGTGCTCTTGTCAATGGAGTTGTTTTAGGTGATAATGATGGCATAGCTTTAATTTTACAAACAACTTCTAAGATAATTGGAATTCAGGCGACTGAAATATAGCTGCAAATAAAGCCATTAATCTAGGGCGTACAACGCTGTCGTCGCCCGTATTGATATAAGTTCCCCAGGCATCCAGCCAATAAACATCATCCAGACCATCAGTCAGATGGAATTTATAGCCGATTACTCTGTCGGTATTAGCACCATTGGGGAATAGATAGCTGGTCAGTTCCTGAATAAGCACATTTGGGTCTGCCGGGTTAGATATATGATCTGAGTTATTTATCCATGCAACATGATCTAGCTGAAAAATGTTGCCGGAGGGCAATGGAATATCAGCTGTAAAAACCTCCGTAGTGTAGCGATAACGATTGACCAGTGTCGTGGTACTCATCCAATTTCTATTATACACCGGAGGTTGGTAATAAGCTGGCCAGCCTGCTGTTTGGGGTGGATCAAAGAGTTTCATTTCACCTAATATAGATAAGCCGGAAAAGTACTCTGCGGCTTCGTAGAAATCTGAGGTGTCTGTTGTCATATCGGGTAGTTGCCAATTGAAATGACGAGCTGTGCCAACTGCGATGTCTATTGGCGATTTTACCATAGCTCCTATTATGTCATTGCCAGTATTGGTATCATCTTCATCATAAAAATGCACACTGGTAAGTAGTGTTTCCAAAACAGGCAAAATCTCATAATTATTGTTGATTAATATCTGAGCCAGAGGAGCGATAATATCTGATTCTATAGTAGAATCAACTTTATAATGGACAAAAAAGCGATATAATTTACGAACAATATGTTGTGCTGTTGTCGGTTGAGACAAGACCATCTCCACCAATTCATCCAACTCATCGAGCATACCAATTTTGTCAGAACGTCCGGGAATAGTTGTGTTTTGAAAGCGAATACTAAATGTTTTGTCTGTACTGTCGTGATAGTCAGGTATGGCTTCAGTAGCTAAAAGTCCGGTTTCAGAGTCGGTGTAAAAATCGGATATGCCACTTATAACATGTCCTGATAAAACTTTAGCAGTAGTTTCTATATCTGCATCTGTATAAGTTGTATAATCTCCGGGGCCTACTTGTTCCCCTTTTCCTATAGTGTATAACTCTAACAGTTCTCTTGCAAAATTCTCATTTGGTTGCCCAACTCGGTTGTTGTAGTTGTCAAGAAAGAAGGACATACAGGTATCTGTACATATTTTCCTGACCAGTGTTTTGAAGCTACCAAATGCATAAAGCCTAAACAAAGCATTTTGCTGATATAGCATTGTAGAATACAGTACTTTATCTCCCCTTACGGTAAAATGAGTATGATAGAACAAGACCATTTTTTCTAATAAAGTATCAGATTTAATCATGGCATCTATCCACCAGCGTCGCAAGCAGTTACGTAGCTGATTGGAAGCGGAATTGGCATGAGGAGAATTAAAGTCGATTGTCCAGTTAGTACCATTAGAAGGATGTACTGGTGGGAGAGGGTTGGGAGTGGGCTGAATAAGTTGTTGAAAAGCTGCCTGTGGTGTCAGCCCTGTATAAGTATTTAAAAGTGCCTTGCTAGGGCCGAAAGTTGCTCTGCGAAGTAAGTGAGCAGCTTGCTGCTCAGAAAGCGGTGTGGTCTTTGGATTCAATGATGCCATGATGTGTGTTTATGCTTGGTCAGATAAGCATCACAAAATAAGCAATCTCCTCCAAATAAGCAATCTAAGCTTCTTCTATCATTTCTTTTACATAATAAGGCAATACAAAAGCAGCTTTGTGAATATCAGCACTATAATAGCGAAGTTTATGTTTTTTTACAAAAGAATTGACTTCATCTGTGTCTAGTGTTTTATACGGATGTAAGTTGCCTTTACTGGCATACATAAAACTCCAAATGCCGGAAGGATACATGGGCACATGAGCGAGATAAGTATGTACATTATTTTTGCCGTAGATTTGTTTTTGACATTGATTTAATTCAACAAAAGCGTGGCTATTGCAATGCGGGCTCTCGCTTTGAAAACATAATATACCATCTGATTTCAGGCATCGATACACATCTTTGAAGAAATCAATAGAGAACAAACCTTCCGCAGGACCTTGCGGGTCACTACCATCTATAATGATGAGGTCATAGGTTGCTGGGGCAGATTCTCTGACAAATTTTATTCCATCTTCAATACGCAAATCTAATTTTGGATGTCCGTAGGCACTTGATATACCTGGTAGGAATTGCCTGGAGGCTTCGACTACTTTTTCATCTATTTCTACCTGTGTAATTTTTTCTACTGATTCATAACGAACTAATTCCCTGGCACTGCCGCCATCACCAGCCCCGATAAGCAAGATGTTTTTGGGATTGGGGTGGGACTGCATGGGAATATGAATCAACATTTCGTGATAACTATGCTCATCTTTCTCGGTACACATGACCATATTGTCAATAGTCAACATTCTGCCGAAAGCATAAGTATCATAAACCTGAACTTTCTGATAAGGCGATTTTTCATTATACAACAATTCTCCTTTGTGACGAATAGATAAGGCGATATTGTCATCACGATCAGTAAACCAAACTTCACGTTTGTATTGAGGGCGTAGTTCCCCTTCTTTTTGTGTGCGTTCTTCTTTTAAGTCAAAATCTACCCGCTCTAATAGGTCTGTTTGTCCACGACGCAACTCCATCGCTGAACCTTGTTTGGCTTCCAATGCTTTTTTTAAGCTATCATAGGCTACCCAGGGATTGATAATGTCCCCACAGGTGAAAATATCAATGGCGGCATATTGGAACTCCGGCCAGGTATGTATGGCAAGATGACTTTCCTGTATGACAACAACACCTGAAACGCCATAAGGAGAAAAGTGATGGAAAGTAGAATTAATGATAGTTGCTTCAGCATCCAAAGCTGCTTGAATCATGGCTTTTTCAATGATGGAAACTTCGTTTAAGATTTCACTGGAACAACCGTAAAGTTCTACAAGAATATGTCTGCCTAATGCACTCATTTTAGCTTTGTTTTAAATAATATTAAATAGCTTTAAAAAAGTGCGTCGAAGATAAAATATTCCGTTTAATCGGACAATAGTTCATTGATTTTTTGACGAATTTCTTTGAGTTCTTGTTGTACGCCCACAATATTTTTCTCCTTTTCAACTTTTTCGGCAATGTCAGCTGCATTTGCGAGAGAAATTCTAAGCTTATTGAGTTTCTCGACCAGGATTTTCTCTACCTGCTTTAGTCCATCCAACTCCAGCATTTTATTTTCGGTAAAACCAGCAGGTATTTCAATAGGTGTATCAGTAATGTTCTCTATAATTGACTTGTCTTTGTCCGCCCTGCTGGGCAATGCTTTTTGAGCAGCGATAACGCCAGCCATTTCTCTAATTTCTGTAGCAATATCAGCAAAAGGAATATCATGATCATCGTAAGTGGT
>JAHDFX010000039.1:12143-35614 GCA_020627965.1 Saprospiraceae bacterium
GCTAGCATCTTGCGGTAGTACCTGCAACCTGCCAAAAGGTGTGTTTTTCCAGTCACAGGGGCGTAAGATAATAGGAATAACGACAGCATTACCAGCAAAATGACGCTCCATAGCATGCTTGATCTCTACATTCCAAATATAATCAGAACTTAGGAAGTCGGGGCTGACCAGAAGAAGAATAATATCTGCTTTGTGCAGCTCTTCTTTTATGGTTTTATCCCACTCTTCTCCGGGCATAATTTCCCTGTCATGCCATGAATCGACAATATTGGAACGAATCAGCGTACTTAGATGTGTTAGCATCTTTTTCTGTAATTCTTCATCTTCATGAGCATAGGAGAAGAATATGTTTACAGGACTTTGTGCGGGCATATTTCTGGTTGTTTGTTGGTCTGTTTCTTGCAAAATAAACTATTTTTTATGTAAACCATCAACCATTTTGTCGGAATCATTATATAAATTACATCTATATAACGTTTTTTCTCACGGAGGATTACTTTATTTCTTCAGTTTTTTGGGCTTCTTTGGCTTTTCTTGCCTTTTTCTGTTCATTATTACTTTCATAGATAACATAATTCTCGTATTTGCTGCGATTGGTCTCTGCCCAAACATCTTTACCGATGTTACAAATATGGACGAACTCTTTATACATCTGGTTGCCTATCTCTACCCGTTGCTCTACAGCTATATCTCGGTCAGAAACCTTGTCTTGCTGGATATTCAAGGCATTTTCAAAGTTTTGACAAGTCTCCTGAACACGTGTAAGGTGATTCTCTTTTAAACCTGTTTCTGATAAGAAATCTATCTGTTTTCTGGCTACACGGATTACTCTTCTGCCACAGAAAAGCAATTGCGCATCCGTCATGTCACCCATTTTAGATGTCCCGAATTTCCTATAACGACCTGAGCGATTGTTATATTTGGTCGCTACTCTGGTCATGACAGAGCGTATGGCTGATTTTAGTTTTTCGGCTGCTTCTGATTTTTTTTCGGTCATCAGCATTTGTGTTCCGAGTAATTCATCATCATTTGGCAACTTGGCAAATTTTTTACACAAATTATTGATATATTTTAATTTGTTTAAATCATAGCCATAAGTTTCAAACTGCTGCAAGTCTCTTTGCGCAAACCTTAGTTTTTCCATAGTTTGAAGGTATAGGTCGGCGTCTGGAAAGTTATAATCTCGATGAATAACTTGCTTTTTCATAATTATTTGTTTTGCTCAGACACAAATGTAGGTAACTATTTTGATTAAATCAAGTAATTTTTATGATTATTTTATTGTGATTTTCTGAAATTATATTTTACTCAGTCGATAAAATCTTAGGAATGAAATGAAAATAAAAAAGCGGTTGCTCCAAAAGAAGCAACCGCATGTAATTAGTAGTTTTTAACCAATCAATATAAATATCTTAGTGCTGTTACGTCATAGTAACTGAACTCGCCATTTTCACTACCGTTAAAGCAAGCTAACATAACTGAACTCCAGTCGATACCAGTATAAGTGCCAGGGACATAGACTGCACCATAGCCGGTGACTCCTTCATTACTACCACCACCACAGCTAGCTCTGTTCCACCAGTCTGTATGACGCAACCCAACACAGTGACCAATTTCATGGGTCATAAGATGTTCGACAAGATTGGTGTTAAAGTTGTCCATACCAGAGAATATCTGTACCCATTTGTAAGGATTTCCGCCGGATGGAAAACCAGCAACACCACCTGCCATGCCATTTGGGACACGATAAACAACTATATCATATGGGGTGTAATTTGTGCCAAAAGAAAGCGTGAAGTTTAGGTCTATATATGCATTATTGTAATTGTTGATCGCCCATTGAAGACCAGTCCTCATGTTGCCAGACAATCCATATCCGCCGCCACCAGTGTATCCGATAACATTGATTGTTCGTGGTGAATAGCACAGACTGTAAGTAGAGTATTGTCTTGACACAACTCCATCTACTGCATTATCAAGAAGTTCTCTGTATTCCTCCTTTGTGAAAGCAATATCGCCTTCTATCAGGTAGCGTTCCTCAGAAGTACCATCAGGAAAGAAAAATGGTTTTAATTCTGCTCCAGTCAGATTGATACCCATAGATTCGATAGCTTCAGCTTCTTCATCACTTATTACTTCGGATTCATGGGTTGTCTTGATGGCCATTTCATGGTCTATGGGAATGTCATTAGTACTGCAACCGATCAGTAATAAGACTCCTAATAGGGTAAGAACAGGTAATAAAAAGTTTTTACACATAACTCTTTGTATTTTGTGAAATAAGAAAATGCGAGTATAAAGTGCTAAAAGAAGCACTACGTGTTTTTGAAAATAGGATGATTCTTTTGGAGGTATAGTTTATATATTGAGAGATAGGCTAGGTGTGTATGCTCTTGAGGAGTAATTCAAAGATAAATTATTTTTTTGTTATTTCGGAAGAATTGACATTTTGTTTTAATATTTAATTGCGTTACATGTTTTTTTAATATGGTCTATTGTTAAGAATAAAACTTAAAGGCAGATGACAAGACAGAATTACGATAGGGATAAAAAAACGGCTGCCCCACAAGGAACAGCCGCTTTAAATTTAGTTTTTTAGATTAATACAAATATCTTAAGGCAGTTTTATCTCGGTAACTGAACTCACCGTCTTCATTTGTACCAAAGCAGGCTAACATCACAGAATTCCAATCGATACCAGAAGAAGTACCTGGAATATGAACAGCCCCATAACTACTAGTCCCTTCATTTTGATTTCCTCCGCAACTAGCTCGATTGAACCAGTCGGTGTGGCGTAAGCCTACACAATGACCAATTTCGTGTGTCATAACATGTTCTACAACATTTGTGTTGTAGTTGTCCATGCCAGAGTATATCTGTACCCACTTGTAAGGATTTCCGCCAGAAGGGAAGCCCGCTACACCACCTGTTTGTCCATTTGGAACACGATAAATAACTATATCATAAGGATTGTAATTTGTACCAAATGAGAGTGTAAAATTCAGATCAATATTTGCATTGTTATAATTATTGATCGCCCATTGAAGACCAGTTCTCATTTTGCTGGACAAACCATATCCACCTCCGCCAGTGTATCCAATAACCCTGATTGTTCGTGGGGAGTAACAAAGATTGTAAGTAGAGTATTGCCTGGAGACGATGCCGTCTACTGCATTATCAAGGAATTCTCTGTATTCTTCCTTTGTGAAAGCAATATCTCCTTCTACAAGGTAACGTTCCTCAGAAGTACCATCAGGAAAGAAAAATGGTTTCAATTCTGCTCCGGTTAAATTGATACTCATAGATTCAATGGTCTCAGCCTCAGCATCAGATACTACTTCGGACTCATGTACGGTCTGCGTGGTCATTTCATGGTCTATAGGAACATCGTCTGTACTACAGCCAACAAAAATTAATAACAGTCCTGAGGTGATCATAGTAGGTATTAAACTGTTTTTACGCATAACTCTTCAGGTTTTTGTGAAAAAAAATACAAAACACTGATTATTAGTGTTTTGTGGTGAATTGAAAATCAAGTTAGTAGTTTTTAATATGGATGAATATGGTCGCTTTTATAGCAAAGTCTCCCACAGTATCTTCCATATTTAAAAATTACTGAAGTTGTGTAAACTTTTGT
Source organism: Saprospiraceae bacterium (assembly GCA_020627965.1). Lineage (GTDB taxonomy): Bacteria > Bacteroidota > Bacteroidia > Chitinophagales > Saprospiraceae > JAHDEO01. The sequence continues at coordinate 15,781 of JAHDFX010000039.1, forward strand.
TTTGGTGTAGTGTAAAATATCGAAAGAGGGGTTGGTGTCTATGTTTCAGGAAGAAAAATAACGTCTATATGTATTATTGTTTGTTATTATACGAGGGCAGATAGTTTTATGTTTCAATATTATTGAAAAAATGTATTGCTTAATGTTTCTTTATCATTAGAATAATATTTTTCTTTGCACCTAGTAACATTTAGAATGGGTAAAAAACTAACCATGACCAAGCAAATATTTATTGTTTTATTATTTACAATTATATCTTTTTCTGTAGAAGCACAAAGCAGCAAACCGACATTGGAGACAGGAACTGTAGAAAATCAGTTTGATTACCTGATTACAGAATCTGAACGATTCAAAGAATTTCAGGTTGTTAATCGTCGATGGCTTAGAAAAGTGAAGGCGCAGGTGTTAGATACTTTAAAAGATGTCAGAACAGAGTTATCGAATACACAAAACTTAGTTAATGATCAGAAAAAAGAGATTGATGCACTGAAAACTGAACTAGAAGAAACGAATGGTGATCTGACTGATATTACTAATAAGAAGAATAGTATAAGCATATTCGGTCAGAATATACCTAAAGGCACCTATAATGCTATCATGTGGTCGATCATTGGTGGTTTACTGGCCTTCTTGCTGCTATACATCATGCGTTTTAACAGAAGCCATGCTGTTATTTCAAAAACTCAGGAAGCGCTGGACCGCACCCGAACTGAATACGATTCCTTTAGAGAGAGAATGTTGAAAAGGGAGCAGGAGCTAGGACGTAAATTGCAGGATGAGATTAATAGGAATACTAATCTGTAAGAGAAGGTATTTTTATAAAAAAATCCCAACACTAATTGGTTTTTAAACCTTTCAGTGTTGGGATTTTTTATTTTATAAGCGGTGCTGTTAGACAATCATCATAGCATCACCATAGCTGTAGAATCTATATTTTTCTTTAATAGCTTCCTGATAAACTCTCATCATTTCCTCGTGTCCGCCAAAAGCGCAAACCATAATTAACAGGCTCGACAAAGGCAGGTGCATGTTTGTTATCATTGCATTAGCAATATGGAACTCAAAAGGTGGATATATAAAAAGATTAGTCCAGCCTTCTGCTTTTTTCAAAGTCGAGGTTGCTGAAACTGCGGATTCTATAGATCGCATAGAGGTGGTTCCGACAGCACAAACACGTTTGCCATTTGCTTTTGCACGATTTACAATGTCTACGGCTTTATCTGAAATCTTAAAGTATTCTGCATCCATTTTGTGTTTGGATAAATCTTCTACTTCAATATTTCTGAAAGTTCCTAAGCCTACGTGTAGCGTTACTTCTGCAAATTCTACACCTTTCAACTCGAAGCGTTTCATTAATTCACGGCTAAAGTGCAAACCTGCTGTTGGAGCTGCTACAGCACCTTCCTCTTTTGCGTAAATTGTCTGATAACGTTCTTTGTCCATTGGTTCAACATCTCTGTTGATATAACCAGGCAAAGGTGTATTTCCCAGATTATAGAGCTGTGCACGGAATTCGGCATCATCTCCATCAAATAGGAAACGGATCGTTCGTCCGCGTGAAGTGGTATTATCTACTACTTCTGCTATCAATAAGCTGTTGTCCGATTCGTCATTGAAATAGAGCTTATTTCCTACACGGATTTTCCTGGCAGGATCTACCAGTACATCCCATAAGCGAGCTTCTCTATTGAGTTCACGTAATAGGAAAACTTCTATTTTTGCCCCTGTTTTCTCTTTTTTACCATACAGGCGGGCGGGAAATACCTTGGTGTTATTAATAACAAATACGTCTCCCTCGCCATAATAGTCCAAAATGTCTTTAAAGACTTTATGTTCTATTTTACCAGAATCTTTGTGGTAAATCATGAGACGAGATTCATCACGGTACTCAGAGGGGTATTCGGCAATTAATTCTTTAGGCAGTTCAAAGTTGAACTGAGATAATTTCATTCGCATATAACAAAGCGTTTTTCAGTAGGGTGCAAAATTAACAATTTGTATTGAATAACAAACGGATTCAAAACTTTTATGGTCGTCAAGTACAACTTTATATACTACAAGTATAATTGAGAAAAGGTTGCAAATAGACTGGAATGCCCTATATAAAGATATTTATCGCTAAAACAAAGTGATTAATCGAATGGTTTATGTTGCTACGAGTATCTTTTATACTTTTACTGCCATATAATGTATCTGTATGTTGTTTTTTAAATTTTTTACCGAAAGTGTAGCATTGGCATTCCAACAGTTGTATTCTAGTAAATTGAGGTCTTTCCTTTCTTTATTGGGAATTACGATTGGTATATGGAGTATTATTTCCGTGCTTTCAGCAGTAGATTCTCTGGAATTGAATATTAGAAGTAGCATCAATAAGCTTGGTGATGATGTGGTTTATGTAGATAAATTCAGTTGGTCGGAAGATCCTGGACAAAATTACTGGAAATGGGTGCGGAATCCTGCTCCTGATTTTAAAGACTATGAAGCGATTGTCAAAAAAGTAAAATCAGCTTCTATGAGTGCTTATGCTGCTATAGTAGGAATGCGGCCTGTAGAATACAAGTCGAATGATGTCAGTGGTGTTTTTCTTTTTTCCATGACTTACGATTATGCTAAAATGTTTAATCTGGTCATCGAGAAAGGACGCTATTATACAAGAGGAGAGTATCAGGTAGGTGTAGATCAGGTTTTGCTTGGCGCAAATGTAGCCAATCAGCTTTTTGGTGAAAATATTGATCCTATTGGAAAAAAAGTGAAAATTTCAGGTAGGAAATTCAAAGTAATGGGTGTGTTGGAAAAAGAAGGGAATAGTTTGCTTCGCATCATGAATTTCGATGATGCCGTCTTAATGTCTGTGCCTACTGCCCGTAAATTTGCGAATGTCAACCGGGCGCCTCGTTCCTTTATTAATGTAAAAGCAGAAGAAGGTGTTGCACTTACCCAATTGGAAGATGAGTTAACGGCAGCAATGCGTGCTCATCGCCGACTTCGCCCAAAGGAAGATAATAATTTTGCACTCAATAAATTGTCTATTATTTCTAATGCCTTCGATCAATTATTTGGGGTCATCAGTATAGTGGGCTGGATTATAGGTGGCTTTGCTATACTAGTCGGTGGTTTTGGTGTGGCTAATATCATGTTTGTTTCTGTAAAGGAGCGTACAAATATCATTGGTATTAAAAAAGCACTTGGTGCGAAACGCTATGTTATCCTGATGGAATTTTTGATCGAATCTATTATACTTTGTTTGATAGGAGGTGCAATAGGTTTAGCAATGGTATATGGTATTATAGCACTGATTAATTCTATGGATGGCTTCCAATTTGTATTGACGACTCAAAATATTGTCTTAGGTGCGGGGCTTTCTATTATTATTGGCGTATTCGCAGGAGCTTTACCAGCTATACAGGCAGCTAATATGAATCCTGTAGATGCTATTCGGGCGTAAATTAGTTATTAAAGGTTTAGTTAATTGAGTTATTAGCAACTTATGTTTCCAATAACTCAATTAACTTAAACACGTTCTAAAACCTCAAAGTCATACCCATACTAGGCAGTAAAGGCAATTGATTTACACGATCATAACGAATACGATCGAAATAAAAGATGTTCTCACGATTATAAACGTTGGTCACACCTCCGTAAAGTTCCAATTTCAAGTATTTAGTAAAGTTGAAAGTATATTTCATAGAGGCATCCATACGGTGATAGTACGGCAGTCTGCCTGAATTCCTGTCATCGGAGTAAATAATCCCCAGATCACCATTCTCGCTAATATAGTCTGAATTGATACCATCATCGAAATTAAAGTCTTCAAAGAAGCCCTGCGTCAATGTAAAAGGGAATCCTGAGCCTAAGTTCCAGCGCAGACTGGTTTCCCATTGTCCTGTAGCACCAAATTTATAATTTCCGACAAGGTTTATATTATGACGACGATCAAAGTGAGTAGAGTAAGTCTGAAAACCATCATCCCGATTTACATAACCTAGAGAATATACAGCCCAGAGGAACAATTGTTTAGTATCATAACGCAATAGAAAATCAATTCCGTAAGCATCCCCTGTTTCTGTGGCATAATTTGGATCAGATGGGCTGGTTTTATTTCTGTTGACATTAATTAACTGAGGGAAGTACTTATAATATGGCTCAACATTCAGCGATAAATTATCCATGAGGTCAATTTCTACACCACCAATGGCATGGATGGAGCGCTGATAACGATAACTGGCTCTTTCATTGCTATTGGGGAGATTCAACTGCCCCGGAGAAGATAGAAAACCGACAAATAGGTTGACTACATCACGCTCATTTACTGCACTGATTAAGTTTTGAGAGAAGATACCACTGGCAAATTTAAAACGCAGATTATCGGTTGCATTTAATTTCAGTCCAATACGAGGTTCCAAAGAAAAATTACTGATGGAAGCATAGTATTGTACACGCATACTTGGCTCTAAGACTAGTTTACCAATACGTTGTTTATATTTGGCGAAAGCCGCAAAATTTGTGTTATACGCATCTTCTTCTACATTAATGCCCAAACCATTAGTAAAGCTGAATTTAGTACTAGGACCTTCCAGTTCTATACCTGCATTGACTTCACTATCTTTACCATAACTGGTAATATCGAAACCCACTTCAAAACTCCCAATGCTACTTTGTCGAGGAGCAACTTCGCCCGTTTCAACCAGGTTAATGTCGTAATTTGAATAAGCAAGATGACCGCCTATAATGGTTCTTGCATAGCTGGGAATCAGCTTGAAATTCACACCAGCTCCGAAAGAATTCCAGTCTAGTGAAGAAGTTTCTGAAATATCTACATTGTCTCTGAAATTGAAACCAAAGGCATTTAGTTTGCTTCCTGTTTTACTGGTTACAGAAACTTTACCATATAAATCTGTAAAGCCAAAAGGAAGCCCTGTAGAGTCGATATAAGAATAGAGCGTTTTGGAGGTTTGTTCTAAATAAGAATATTTACCTGTCAGAATAAAAGAGGTACTAGTTCCACTATTTTCATCTAATTTGGCAATAGGTCCTTCTAACAATACGTTCGTTTGAAAAGGGTTGACGCCCAATAATCCACCAAAGCGTTTTTTATTTCCGTCACGTGTAGTAATATCTACGACAGCCGATACTCGCCCACCATAATCAGCACTAAAACCGCCTGTTAATACTTCTGCATTACGTATGATCTCTGTTTCGAAGACAGAAAAGAAGCCTATAGAGTGAAAAGGATTGTAAATGGTCATACCATCCAGCAATATCTTATTTTGGATAGGAGAACCCCCTCGAATATATAATTGCCCACCTTGGTCACCAGTAAAGATAACGCCCGGTAGAACCTGTAAATATTGGGCGAGGTCAGCCTGACCGCCTGTACCTGGAATAGATTTAATTTCTTTTGCAGTCACCTTAATAGAAGACACCCGAACATCTGATTTCTTTTCCTCTTTCTTTGCAGTGACTTTGATTTCCTGTAATTGAGTGGAACTGGTAGTTAAAAATAGACTTTGATTGATAATTCCTCCTGCACGAAGCTCTACTTCTGTACTACCTTCGTCATAACCAACATATGAACAAGTCAATTGATATTTTCCGGCAGGTACTTTGGCTATGTTGAAAAAGCCATTGATGTCGGTGGTTGCACCATAATCTGTTCCAGCCAAATAGACAGTAGCAAACAATATCGGCTCACCATTGTCTTTGTCATAAACAAATCCACGAATGTCACCTGTTTGTGTGTATGCATACAAACCACTCAACAGAAAGACAGTCAGCAATAATAGTTTTTTTATACTCATTTTAACTCAATTAAACTCATTTTTAAGTAAATAGGTCTGTATCTCCTGCCCCTTCCCGAAGAATCTCGGACGTATCTTTTGAGCAATCAACAATGGTAGACCCTTCTATACCTCCTAGTCCGCCGTCAATGACTATATCGACCAGTTTTTTGTATTCGTCATAAATATCTTCAGGGTCATTCGGGTATTCAATTATTTCATCGTCTGTTTTTAGTGAGGTGGTTAAAATAGGATTGCCAAGTTCTTCTACAATAGTTCTTACAATATTATGGTTTGGAATACGAACTCCTATTGTACGTTTATTGTTTTTAAATAATTTTGGTACACTATTATTAGCTTTCAAAATTATGGTATAAGGTCCGGGGAATGCTTTTTTTATGGTTTTAAAAAGCTGGTTATCCAATTGTGCAGTATATTCAGACATTTGACTGAAATCTTTGCACATCATAGAGAGGTGAGCTTTTTCCGGCTTGATCCCTTTTAATTGACAAACCCTTTCAACTGCTTTCCGACTATTAATATCGCAGCCAATTCCATAAACGGTATCGGTAGGGTAGATGATGATGCCGCCATTGCGCAGACATTCAACAACACGTTTAATGTTCCGCATTTGCGGATTGTCTGAATTTATTTTTAATAACACGATGGTTTACTTTTTTTACTCAAACCTCAAAAACGGCACAAAATACAAAATGCATGTTGATTTAATGCTGAATAAAAGTTAAAACATCTGCAGACGACAAAGTCTTGACATTTCTCTTATCTTTAATGCCTACATGAATTCATGCGAATCATAGTTTAAACTTTTTTTAGATTCAAACAGCTTCTCAATAATCAGATAGAATTGTTATGGTGAATTGTCAGAAAAAACTATTTCATCTGCCAGATGACGTTTCTTATTTAAATGTTGCTTACATGTCTCCTTTACTTAAAAGTGTAGAGACTGCTGGTCATAGAGGTGTTTCCCGTAAGAATTTGCCTTACGAACTTAGCATAGGTGATTTTTTTGAACCTACAGAGCAATTGAAACAACTGTATGCTCAACTTATTGATGTGGAAGATAAAGACAGAATTGGATTGATTCCCTCTGTATCTTATGGTATGGCTAATGTTGCCAATAACCTGTCATTGAAATCCGGTGAGCAAATTATTCTTGTGGAAGAGCAATTTCCGAGCAATGTATATGCCTGGGAAGAAGTGGCCAGAAAATCTGGTGCCGACTTGGTCTTCATTCCTTCTCCGCTCACTATAGACAAAAAAGCAGATGAATGGAATGAGGCAATTTTAGACGCTATAGATGAACGTACAGCGATGGTTGCATTGCCGCATGTGCATTGGTCAGAAGGTGTTGTTTATGATTTAAAAAGTATTCGGGATAAGACACGCCGGTTTGGTGCTTTGATGGTTATTGATGGAACACAATCGGTAGGTGCTTTGCCTTTCTCGGTTAAAGAATTTCAACCAGACGCCTTGATATGTGCAGCTTATAAATGGTTGTTGGGGCCATATTCTTTCGGAATGGCTTATTACGGAGAAGCTTTTGATAATGGTTTGCCAATAGAAGAAAATTGGATAAACCGCCTGAATAGTGAAGATTTTGCAGGCTTGGTCAATTATCAGCCTTTATATAAACCTAAAGCGCAACGTTATTCTGTTGGTGAACAAAGTAATTTTATAGCTATACCCATGCAGATAAAAGCGCTTGAACAATTATTGGAATGGGGAGTGAACAATATTCAGAATTATGCAGGAGATATCAATCGTCAGCCACTTTTGGACTTGAAAAAAATCGGTTTTGGTGTCAGTGATGAAAGCCAGCGTTCTAATCATTTGGTTGGTGTGAAAATGCCAGAGCATATTAAGGCAGAGTCTTTAAAAAAGGCTTTACTGGAAAAGAAAATTTATGTGTCTGTAAGAGGTAAATACCTGAGAATTTCGACACATGTTTTTAATACAAAAAACGACTTTACTGGATTGATGGATTGTTTGCGGGGTTTCGTTTGATTAAAAAAAGAAAGTCAGGCAGGAAAATTTCCCACCCGACTATGCTATGAAAAGAAAAGAATTTTTATATCTGTCAATTATACGAACGTGCCGTATACCTTGTGTCAAAAATACCATGAATCAACACCCTGAAAGAGTGTTTAGCTTCAATTAAGGTTGTATGGGGTATATGCTTTTTATGCAAAGTTCAAAATTATAACATAAATCAAGTCTTTATGGTTGTGTTAAATGATTAATGTTTTTGTTAAATCTTACATTATTATTGTATAGAACTAAAAGTAATTGCACCAATTAAACGATCATATCTTTCACCAAATGGGCGATAATATACGAGAACCTGATAATCATTTTCTGTTTCAAACCAGTTTCCTTCTATAGGTTCCATATCTGGAGTTGTTTTATCATCCGCAACAAAAGCATATGCGTAATTATAATAACCTTGCTTGAGAAGGCTCTTCAAAGCATATCCGTTTTCTTCTTTAATGTAAACAAACTCATATTCATCTTTGATTTGCCAGTCTGTCAATTCTCCGAATAAATACAGACTTCCTTTTTCAAATGGCTGATCGTCTTGTAGCGTAAAGAAAGTTGTAATGTAATCAGATTCCAGATCATTATTACTCTCGTGTTGGTTTTCAATAACGAATTTACCATTTATATCTTTTTCAAATAAATAAGGTAGCCGGTTTCGCTTTTTATCAGTAAAAACGTACATATAGTACATGTCCATATCACTTTCCAATTGCTTGATACGCTCTGTTCTATATCGGGTACTTCTTAGATCAACAACACGAAACTCTTTGCCCGCAGGAAAAACGAATTTATCCTGATAATCGTAAATCAGGCGTGTACCTTTCACGAAAAGTGGCTTTACATCTTCTATTGCCGTGTCCCATCTTCCGTTTTGCATCATTACAACTTTGACTTCTTCTCTCGGATTCCGTATTTCAAAGCCAGGATGATCGACGGCAAAATCAATCTCCTGATGGGTTCTGACCTTGCTCATGACGGTTGGTCGCTTTATTTCATATTGTACAGATACTTTAGGCTCAACAACCATAAAGCGACGAGTCAATACCAGGTTTTCCTGATCGTCATCTTCAAATACTTTGAGCAAATAATTCCCGGATTTGGTAATGCTCATGTTCTCGTTGGGCAATTCTAACCTATAATGTGTGTAATTGACCAAGGTATTAAAAGAGTATTCATAATCCAATATGTCTTCAACTTCAAAGCCATCTATATATTCCAAAGAACTTAAGTTTGATACTTTCCAATCTGCATTGCAATGAACAAGTGTGTAAGAATAATCTTTCACATCTGCATCAAGGTCATCAAAAGTCAATACCAGTTTATCTGCATTTGAAAGGCTGATAATCGGATAACCTAATTGCAATTCATCCATATAAAAACGAACTGTTTTAATATGGGATTTGTACACCATGTTGGAATTGATCGATAGTTCTTCATTTTGAGCACTGAGACAGGTCAAAGATAAAAAACAAATGACCAGAAATAAAAACTGAGTACTTTTCATGTTAAGATGAATTGTATAATAGGTAAGAAGGCAATTTGCTTGCCAAAAGTCATTTTACGTTTAACAATAAACGTAAAATCTTACATTGGTATTATAAAATTATAGAGCATAAAGCTAAAAATCTTTCACTTCTTTTACAATAAAGAAACCATCTTCACCCTGCTTTTGATATAATGGCATAAGTATGAGCCCTTCAGTGTCGGATCTTATTTCACCAGATTTATCGTGTGCAAGTAACTCATTCTTGCTGATCCATTGAAAATTTTCATAACCTGGTTTCATTCGAAAATCATCTCCCTGATGAATATCATGACAATATAAAAGGTCAGCAATTTTAGGAAGGTTTGCGGAATACTTAAGTAAGCGTTCATCATGATGATTTTCTACATCATCGGATCTGACACAGCCTATGGTGCGCATACAATTAATGATAGCAGCTACCATGTTATCTATAGATTCGGGTTCGTCATGCTGCCCAGACTCGAAGCAGACGGCTACTGTAGGGACACCTGTATTTTCAGGTTTATAGTAATGTAGGGTGGTTCCATCTATACCGTCTAACATTCCCCGAATAACAGGAGCATGTAGTTGCATAGCGATCAATTGGCTATCTCTGTCGTCAGTAGCAATAGAAAATATTCCGCCTGATGCTGTAGTCGTATGCAGATCCATAACAATCAGTTTGTCGGGTTTATAATCCGCTATTTCTTTATTGATGGCGGTATGAAGCATTTTTAACTCCTGATCTTCTGCATCTAGTTGTTTTATAGGGCTGGCTAGAATTCTTTTTATATTTTTTGGTATCCATTGGCGATTCATATCTTTCGCTATAAAGCGTTTTTTGGCTTTAAGTGCTTTCAGGTTACCTCTGAATCCGATGAGTTTACCTTTAAAATTAAAATCTGGATTTTTTTGCGGCTCTTGTTCTAAGAGCTGAAATACACGCTCCAATGCCAATACACCTGCGGGCTCATTACCATGAATACCGCCAATACATATCAATAAAGGCCCCTTTTCTTTTCCCTCGTGAACGCCTATTATTCTATTTGCTTCCATTACATATTCTGTCATACTCTCAATTTAAACGAAGTTTACCTCGTTTGGTCACGAGCAAATTTAGCAACTTGTATGTAATTATCCAGTCACATTTTACAAACAATTGCTATCTTCACCGCAGTGAAATCGGAACTTATCAAGAATTATATTCGTTATTATTTGCGGGGCAAAACTATTTACCAAGTACACTCGCCCTTTGTATTCGCCTTTGTCAAGGAAGTTTTTCAGGATACACGGGACTTCTATGCATTTAGCCTTATTGAACCACTCAGAGAGAGTTATCTGGCTAATAAACAAATGATTGAAGTGAGTGATTTTGGTGCTGGTTCTCACTCAACTAGAGGAAATATCCGGTCTATTCAATCCATTGCCCAGTCGGCAGTAACGCCAGCTCGTTATACGCAGTTGTTGTTTCGTCTAATTCATTTTTATAAGCCTAAAACCATTCTTGAGATGGGGACTTCACTAGGGATTTCCACCTTATATCAGGCATATGGTAATGAAACAGCCCAGGTTATAACACTTGAAGGTTGTCCTCAAATTTCAAAATATGCACAACAGGGATTTGATTCACTAGAAGTAAACAATATAGAACTCATTACGGGAGATTTTAGAGATACTTTAGCGCCAGCACTTCAGAAATTACAAAAACTGGATTATGCTTTTTTTGATGGGAATCACCGAAAAGCACCTACGTTGGCTTATTTTGAGGAATGTTTGAAGTATGCGCACGAAGAGAGTATTTTTATTTTTGATGATATTTATTGGTCAGCAGAAATGCGTGAAGCCTGGGAAACGATAAAAGCCCATAAAGATGTCAGCCTAAGCATAGATATGTTTTACATGGGGATTGTTTTTTTTAGGAAGGAAAACAAAGAAAAAGAACACTTTACAATTATAGATTCTTGGAAAAAACCTTGGGCACTTGGTTTTTTTTAAAAAAAATGCTTGATTGGTTTGCAGAAAACATGTAGCTTCGCAGAGCAAAAGTTCATTATAATAAAATATTGGCAGGCTTAACAATGATTGGTGCAGATTGAATTGTGCTACCTTTTGGCGTTGGCTTGTTCAGCTCATATTGACGTCACAAACTATTTTTTGATTCAACACTTCTTTATATTGGGGATAAGCTCTGAGTGACTAGGGCGGGCTCCAGCCATTGACTTGTCTGGTTTCTTTTAAGAACAAGGAGATTACTGAACCACAAAGGCAGCCCCATTCATGTTTCCAGGGGTTTCAAAAAATCCTGTGGTGTTGATGTGAGCATTTTTATTTAGAGTACTGCGTACTGGTTTCCGCTTTACGGTGAAAACTAAATACTTACATTAGCAGCTTCTCTTAGTACCAATTCTTTTCTTTGCGGACCTGTAGAAACCATAGTTATGGGGACTTTTAAATGCCTTTCTAATGCTATCAGATATTGGACTAAAGCTGGTGGAAATTCGCTAAATGCTGTTACTTCTTCCAGTGTACAATTCCAGCCTTCATGTGCTTCATATACGGGTTCTACTTCTATGCTGTCCAGATCATAAGGAAGATGCGGGTGTGTTTTGCCTTCATATTGATAGCGAGTAGCAGCTTTCACCTCATTGAAATCATTCATAACATCAATTTTGGTAACTACTAATTGTGTTACGCCATTTAGCATAATAGTATAACGCAAAGCAGGCAGGTCTATCCAGCCACAACGACGTGGACGACCAGTAGTAGCACCAAATTCTTGTCCTATTCGTCTAAGTTCCTCACCCATATGGTCATTGAGCTCAGTTGGGAATGGTCCGCCTCCTACACGGGTGCAATATGCTTTGGTAATACCTATAACCTCGCCAATCTTACTGGGAGCAATACCTAAACCAGTGCACACTCCAGCAGTAATCGTATTGGAGGAAGTCACATAAGGATAGGTGCCGAAATCGATATCCAGCATTGATCCTTGCGCACCTTCTGCCAATACTTTCTTACCAGCATTTATAGCATTGTTGATGTAGTATTCACCATTTACGGTAGGGAGTTCGCGCAGCGTTTCCAGGCTTGTAAACCATTCATTTTCTAGGCTTTCCAGATCAAACTCAATTTCAGGGTAGATTTTGAGTAAATCCAGATGTTTATTGCGTAGCGCCTCGTATTTTTCTTTGAAGTTTTGCAAGAAAATATCACCTACTCTAAGTCCATTACGACCTGTTTTGTCCATGTAAGTGGGGCCTATTCCTTTCAGTGTGGAACCGATTTTTTGCTTACCTTTAGCCGCTTCTGAAGCTTTATCCAATAATCTGTGAGTGGGTAAAATAAGGTGTGCTTTTCTGGCAACAAGAAGACATTTTTTGTAATCTACGTCTGCCGCTTCGAGTCCCTGAAGCTCTTTTTTTAGAATAACGGGGTCGATGACGACACCATTACCTATGAGGTTAATAATTCCTTCGCGGAAAACACCTGAAGGGATTATGTGTAGAACATATTTTTTGCCATCAAATTTCAAAGTATGACCTGCATTTGGGCCGCCTTGAAAACGAGCAACTATATCATAATTACCGGCAAGGTAATCAACGATCTTTCCTTTTCCTTCGTCACCCCATTGGAGACCAAGAAGAACATCTACTGCCATTTGTATTATCTGGTGTGTGATGAAAATAATGTACATTAAGTACATCTATTTAAAACACAAAACTACACAGATAATACCTGATTTTTATCAGTCGAGCAATTATTTTTTCCACAAAACCAGACTTTTTTAAAATGGTTAGTAGAAATATAAATATATTTCTAGGCTAGCTCTGCAAAGTAATCTTTTGCTTCATCGACAGACTTGGCTGTTGTAAAGACTTGTTTTAGTTTCGTTATGACCAGTAATTGAGACGCTTCTTCACTGACATTGGCAATAACGGTATCGCCTCCTGCATTACGAGAGCGTGTCAGCACTGAAATAAGAAAATTGAGCCCTGCACTGTTCAGGAATTTAAGATTCTTTAAGTCAATAATAAAGCGATTGGCACCTGACTCGATCAAGTCTATAACTTCTCTTAAAATTGTTCGATTGTCAAACTCATTAACTAGATTGTCAACTTCTAGTAATTGTACTTCGTCATGTTGTTGAATTGTGTACGTCATGGCTGTGATGTTTCCGGTTTCGGACTGGGACGTTTTCAACCTTTCAGTCCTTTGAAATAGTTTAATGAATGTTCTTTTTGTGTTTTCTCTATCTCTATAGACGTTGAAAATTTGAAAAAGGTTGGTTTTCGGTATAAATTTTGTGGCAAAAAGCAATTTTTACCAAATAAAAAAAGGCAATATCGCTATAAAACGATATTGCCCTTCGTATTTAGTACGATAAAAGTACTAATCAATATCGTTCAATAATTCTTTTAGTTGAGTACTCTGAATTTCCTCTTCCATCCTCTTCTTGTTTTTCCACCAAACAAAACCCAAACCCATTGCTATAAGATATGGCATGGTTAGTAAGAAAAGAATACCTTTATTTAAGCCATCACCTTCACCTCCTGTTTCTACTGCTGCTTTACACATAGCACATTGAGCATCCATATTTATATTACATAATACGAGAATAATTAGCACAATGGATGAAATTTGGAGTAACTTTAACAAATTAAAATTCATAACTATGTGTTGTTTGTCTGCAAAAATAAGCTATTTCGATAGTTTTCAAGGCAGTTTTTACATTAAAAACGATTTTTTAACAATAAAGTTTTCTAACTTTTGGAAGCAATATAATCATTCACCAGATCTTCCAACACATCTAGAGGCAAAGCCCCATTCGTCAGTACTACTTCGTGAAAATCTTTTATATCAAACTTGTCACCCAGTTTTTCTTTAGCCATATCACGAAGCTCCAGGATTTTAATCATACCAATTTTGTAAGCAGTAGCCTGTCCGGGCATAACAATATGTCTTTCTACCATTTTTACAACATCGCCCATAGAGTTTGGCGTGTTTGTAGAATAAAACTCTATACCTTCCTCTCTAGTCCATTTTTTTGAATGAATACCAGTATCTACTACTAGTCTGCAAGCCCGCCACAATTCCATAGCTAATCTGCCAAAATCGGAATAAGGGTCTTTATAAAAACCGATCTCTTTGGGTAAATACTCTGTATATAAAGCCCAACCTTCTACATATGCTGTATAATCTCCACCAAAACGACGGAATTTGGGTAGCCCATCTTTTTCCTGTGCAATAGAGAGCTGCATATGATGCCCAGGAATACCTTCATGGTAAGCTAATGCTTCCATCTGATAAATAGGCATATCTTCCATGTTGTAGGTGTTGGCATAGTAGATACCAGGGCGTGAGCCATCTTCTGCCGGGGAATTGTAAAAAGCTTTTCCTGCCGATTTTTCACGATATTTTTCAACTGCTTTTACGATCATATCTGCTTTTGGCTTGGTGATGAACAGTTCATCTAGTTTGCCTTTCATTTCATCAATGATCGCTGTAGCTTTTTCCATATAGTCGGCCTTGCCTTTCTCTGTATTGGGGTAGTAGAACTGTTTATCCTCTCGCATAAATTTAAAAAACTCCTGTAAAGACCCCTTAAAACCAGTCGCTTTCATGATAGTTTCCATTTCTCCATGGATGCGCTTAACTTCATCAAGTCCGATCTGGTGGATTTCATCAGCGGTCAGACCAGTAGTTGTCATACGATTCAACTGATTATTAAAATAAGCTGCTCCGTTTTTAAATTTCCAGACCCCGTCGTCTTTTGTTGCCTTTTTTTGCAATTGGGACAAATAACTAATTAAGCCTTTATAGGCTGGTTTTACTTGCTCTTCCAATGCAGTAGCACATTGCCCGATCAGGTCTTTTTTGGCATCTTCAGCTATGTCTAATGCTTTGACTTTCTTTTCAAAGTCGGCATAGATCGCATTGTTGTTTTCTGTCTTTTCCAAAGGAAATCCGGAGATAATATTTTTGCAATCATCTAATACACGTCCAAAAACAAATTTTGGTGGGATGACACCATTAGCAGCCCGTTTCTCTAGTCCTGTTTCCAATTCCTTAAACATGGCTGGCACACCATTTAGGCGAGTTATATACGCTTTTGCATCTGTCTCATTATCAATGTTGTGGATGCTTATTAAAAAAGAAGGTACTTCAGCATGTAAGCCAAACATTTGATTGACGGGATAGTCATTATGACGGTATTTATGATCCGCTATCCGGTTCTCATAATCTTTTTTAAATAGTTTGTAACTCAATTTGGCATCGCCATCCAAAGCATTATAGTCTACTTCAGTTTCTAATCTTTTGAGTACGTCCTTGTAAAATTGTTGTACTTTTTCAGCATGTGCTTCGCTTAAGTCATCCCATTTGTCATTATCCTCTTTTCTGCCCAGATAGGATTTGCCCATGGGGTAAAAATTAAGCTCTTCTTCGTAGATATTGTCGAAGAAAGTATTGGCTTTTTGATTGGCTTCACTGCCTGCTCCATTATTGTTATTGCCTGGTACATTGCGTTCTTTGCAGCCTGTTAGCAATAAAGCAAACATTAATAAGGTGTAAAAATGTCTCATCGGTTTATGATATTTATTGGTTTTTAAAATGGTTCATTGTTATGAATATTGTCAATGGCTTTTTCTGCAAATTTTAGGATAATTGCAAAGAATAAGATTATTGGTATTCCAAATAATAAATATATCAGAGCTATGTATGTTATCTGTATCACTAAATCTACACTCTTTTGGTTTAGTAAATATTCAGTGTCATATTGGAAAAATACTAAAGCTACGAAGATCACAACTATCCTTACCCATAAATTTCCGGTGTAGTATGATAAAAGTTTAAGTATGATGAAAATCAAACATGATATAGACCAAACTACAAGCCCTTTTAATACAAAAAATCTTGTTTTTCCGGGTTCATCTCTTTTCATTGTAATTATGTATTTGTTTCCTAAAGCATAAAATTACAAAACATATCTATGATTTTGTTGCTGGTAGCTGATGTAGTTTTTTCCTATATTTGGGCAGCCAATAAATTAATTATGAAATATATACTAGCATTAGATCAGGGAACGACGAGTTCCCGTGCCATTATTTTTGATAAGAAAGGAAGCATTGTAGCTACTGAGCAACAAGAGTTTACACAGATGTACCCTCAAAGTGCCTGGGTAGAACATGATGCCATAGAGATATGGAACACCCAATTAGCGGTTGCACAAAATGTATTAAAAAACAACAATATTACTGTTGCGGATATTGCTGCAATAGGTATTACTAATCAAAGAGAAACCACGGTTGTTTGGGATAAAAATACGGGTCTGCCTATACACAATGCTATTGTTTGGCAAGACAGACGGACTGCCAGTATTTGTGATAATCTGAAAGCAAAAGGTCTGGAAGATTATATTCGTACCAATACGGGCTTAGTAGTCGATGCCTATTTTTCGGGCACTAAGGTACACTGGATATTGGAAAATGTACAAGGAGCCAGAGAAAAAGCGAAAAACGGAGATTTACTGTTTGGTACAATAGATAGCTGGCTGGTTTGGAAATTGACAGGAGGCAAGGCGCATGTCACGGATTATAGCAATGCTTCTCGTACTTTATTGTATAATATCCGATCTTTGGAATGGGATAAGAAAATGCTGGATGAATTGGATATTCCCGAGAATATGTTGCCTGATGTTCGTCCGTCGAGCGAAGTATATGGTCAGACTGAAGATCAGCTTTTTGGTGAACCTATTCCAATTGCAGGTATTGCTGGTGATCAGCAGGCAGCGCTATTCGGGCAGGCTTGTCACCAACCGGGTATGGCTAAGAATACCTATGGTACAGGCTGTTTTATGTTGATGAATACAGGCGAAAAACCAGTGACTTCAAAGGCTGGATTATTAACTACAATTGCCTGGGGGCTGGATGGTAAAGTGGAGTATGCACTGGAAGGCAGTGTTTTTATTGCAGGGGCTGCTATTCAATGGTTGAGGGATGGCTTGAGACTTATTGATGCTTCGCCCGACTCGGAATTTTTTGCTATGAAAGTCGAAGACACGGATGGGGTATATGTAGTGCCTGCTTTTGCCGGACTAGGAGCGCCTTATTGGGATATGTATGCCCGTGGTGCAATCTTTGGATTGACAAGAGGAACAAGTAAAGCCCATCTTATTCGGGCTACCCTGGAGTCTTTAGCTTATCAGACTCGTGATGTTCTGGATGCAATGGAAAAGGATTCGGGAATTTCTCTGACTGCATTAAGAGTTGACGGTGGAGCTTCGGCTAATGATCTATTGATGCAATTTCAATCAGACATGCTGGATGTGCCGGTAGAACGCCCAAGTATAATAGAAACGACGGCACTCGGAGCTGCTTATCTAGCTGGACTTGCAGTTGGTTTCTGGCAAAAATCGGACATCAGTGAGGCTTGGCAGTTAGATCAGTCTTTTCAGCCTGATATGACGGATGAGCGTCGCACTAAATTGTACAAAGGCTGGCAGAAAGCGGTGCAAAGAGCGATGGAGTGGGAGGAAGAGTAGGGCGGAATCGAAGAATATTGAAGTGATGTATTAGAGCATCTTTCGTAATATTTGTCAAGCCTTTAACATCATTTCGATGAATTTATACTTACATAAAACCATTGCTTTATTTGTCTGTATTGTCTGCCTATCTGCAAGCCTTTATAGTCAATGTCTGGATGTTGATGGAATTGGAGATTTTGAAGAATCGTCTCCTCTTGATCCATGGTTTTCTGAAAGTGAAGGGAATGGTACATTCACTATTGAAAACGATGATATTTATTCAGGTAACGCATCCCTGAAAATTGAGCTTACCGCTGATAGCCCCTGGCAAGTCCGAATATTCAACCGAGCTGATTGTTATTTTGATCTGGTTGCAGGGGAGACCTATACGGTTTCTTTTTTTGCAAAAGGTGATATAGGAGCAGATCTGTCAATTACCCTAATGGATGATCTGACAAATGACGTTGTAGTAAACACTGTTTTGACATCAGATACATGGACGGCCTACAGTTTTGAAATGGTCTCTAATATTTCTACAAGTCAGGGACGACTCAAGTTTAACTTCAAAACTACTGGTGCTTACCTTATTGATAATATTACGTTAAGCCGTAAAACGAACAACTGGTATGTAAGCCCTGACGGAACAAATAGTCTGAATAATGGAAACGGGCTTTCGCCAAATACGCCATTGCAAACGATTCAATATGCAGCTAATACAGCATGGGAGCCAGGTGATACTATATTGGTCATGGAAGGGGTATATCGCAATACAGGTTATGGTTCTGGCAATTTGAATAATCCTGCTGTTGTTGTTTTGTCTTCTAATCTGGCAGGGGAGGAGACAGGATGGTTAATTATCAAAAATGCCCCTGGGCATCAGCCTAAAATACAATTTGATGGTGGAGGCGGCATTACAGGGAGTAATCAAAGTTATCTTGAAATTTCTGGCTTTGAAATAGAAGGCCCGAATCAAAATATCAATTATACTGAAGCTTTTGCTAATCGTTTGATCCAGGATAATTATTATAGCGGTAGAGGGATCGCAATCTGGAGCGGGCATCATATTTATATTCATGATAATGTAATTCACGATTGTCCAAATTCAGGTATTCGTATTAATAATGGCGATTATTGCACGATCTATAACAATGAAGTGTATAATAACACCTGGTGGTCTTCCAATGCTGAAAGTGCTATTGTATATGCTACTGCTATGGCAATTGACACATTGGATGTTATTAAAATGCAGATAACCAACAACCTCGTTTATGATAATTACAACAACATTCCCTATTATAATCCGACATATACAGGAGAAACATCTGATTATGGAACAGTAGCACAGGATTATATCATTGATGGTTCAGGTTGTTATGTAACCCGTAACAAGGATACCTATTTTTATGGCTGGTTTTATTTTGCCAATAATGTATCCTATGGCAATGGCATTAACGGGCTGGTTGTGCATAAAACAAATCGGGCAATTGTTACGAATAATACCTGTTTTATGAATGGCGCAACGCCGCTAAGTTCAGGCAGGCAAGCCTCTTCAGGGATCACGATCAATGACTCTGATACAGTTCGATTTTATAATAATATTAGCTGGCCCAGATTTGAAACGGATTATGGTTATAAAATATTCAGTCCTTCAAGCATCTCTTCTTTTGAAGCATATAATAATATTCTATGGACAGGACTGAGCGATCTGACTGCTGACCAGTATACTTTCATTGATCCAATGTTTGCAGATACCTTAAATCGAGACCTTCGTTTATTACCCGGCAGCCCTGCGATTGATTCAGGTTTCTATCATGCCAACTTGCCCGCAGATGATTTTGAAATGCTGAATAGAAATTTAAATACCTCTGATATTGGAGCATATGAATGGCAGACGCCTGATATGGAGGTCAGTCCGTCTGATATTAAATTATTGCCCAATCCTGTCCCCAACCAGTATACGATCCAAGGGGATTT
>JAHDFX010000040.1 GCA_020627965.1 Saprospiraceae bacterium
AATATTGTATTAACGATTTGAAAGAACAATTAAGTATTCATGAGCGAGTAGTAAGGGTGCAAAGATAATCAATGTAAAATTAACAATTATATGCTAAAACACACACTCAAACACAAGATGTACAACCGGAGTAATATGGTTGTTTGCAGGCAGCCACTTTTTTCAAAGTGATAGAAGTTGGCTGCCATTTAAAAAATCAACCATAATACTCCAATACTTCTCTTGCCGAGAAATCATATTGGGACATATCCCGCAAAACAATATAAGACGATTCCCCTTTGTCCCAACCCTACCCGGCAGTATCTAAGGGTACTGCCGGATAAAAAAACTGGTCTTTCAGAAATTTATTTTTTACAGGATATTCTGATTATGCCAAAAAGCATTTTATCAAAAACATGTATTTATATTTTATATCACTTATTTAACTGTTTAATAATTTAAACTATGAAAATTTTAAAATTAAATTTAGTAATGCTGTCCCTTTTAATAACAGCAATAGCATGGGGACAAAACGTCAGCTTGCCTGCCGGTAGTGCAAACCCTAATAACGCCGGACAAAACAATGTTGCGCTTGGAGGTGAATCTCTTAGCGGTCTGGCAGGAGGTATCTGGAATGTTGGTATCGGACAAAACACCGGTAAATCTACAATAGGTACTGGCTTCCCAAATCTTACCGGAAGCTTCAATACTTTCATTGGAGGTAATGCAGGTAGAGATAACGTATCAGGTATTCGTAATATGTACCTGGGCTTGAATGCCGGTCGTAGTAGTAATGGAAGCGATAATATTTTTATTGGTACAAGATGCGGAGAGGAAATTGGTAGTACCTCTTTAGGAGTTCCTGATGTCAGCAATACTTTATTAATAGGAACTTCTCTAAGACTGGACGCACCTTTGATCTACGGAGAAATGGTAAATAACCAGGTAGGTATTGGTACAAGCCAGGTAGGTGGCTACAGACTTGCTGTTGGCGGAAGCCTGGGTGTTCGAAGCGAGGCTCCTGATGAAAATACTTATTTGGATTTAAATGCCAGTAAAACTCAAGACTGGGCCAGCCAAATCAGATTTTTTGGTACTAATGGACTTCGTCATGTGATCGTAGATGACCAGGATAATAATCGCCTGATGATCAGACCCGGATTCGATGACAATACTGGTGCATTATCTATACTTCATATCAATGGTTCTACACTGGTGGGTAATGGATCTGTTTCAACACCTGAAGGTTATAAACTCTATGTAACGGAGGGCATCCTTACTGAAAAACTAAAAATTGCAGATGCTTCCGGTATAGATTGGGCAGACTATGTTTTCGAAGAAGACTACGACCGAAATACTACAGATGAGGTGGAAGCATTTATAAAGGCCAATAAACACTTACCTAATGTGCCTTCGGCAAAAGAAGTCAGTGAAAATGGTATTGATGTAGCAGAAATGGATGCGACCTTACTACGCCAGATCGAAGAGTTATGGCTACATGTTATTGAACTGAAGAAGGAAAATGAAGCTTTGAAAGCGGAAATGACTGAATTGAAGAAATAATATTAACCACATAGAACTTTTCGGTTAACCGCAAAAGTTTCTACTAAATTATCTCTTATGAAATATGAAAGTATTAAAAAATATATAAAAACAAATCGGCACTATATATACCTACTAGCAGGACTGATTACGTTTTTTATACATACAGAAAATACCATTGCCCAGACCTTCTGTCTGACACCTGAATCTACCAATAATGCTAGTTTTGAAAATGATATACAGAACTTAAACGCAATGGGTCCATTTTATCTGAAAATATATGTCCATGTTATCAGAAATGGTCAGGGAATGGGTGGTCAGAGCGAACAAGATGTATATGATGCTCTTGCTTTTTTGGATCAGGATTTTACCGCTCATGATATATTTTTTATCTGGGATTGTCAGATAGATTATATTGATGATGATGGCTGGTATGCAGGTCCAGCAGACGGCATATTCAATGTTAATAATCATTTCGATGGAATTGATATTTACTTATTCCCTGCTGATATAGCTGCTACAGGAGGAAGAGCAAATGGTGTGGGCAGTTCTTCAGAATTTTGGGTATCAGGCACATGGGACGGTATTCCCGTAGCTCAGTCGCACATCATTTCTCACGAGATGGGACACGTCATAAATTTATGGCATACTCATCATGGATGCGAATCAGGGGGAATATGGGAAGCTCCCGATGGTTCTAATTGCTCAACTGCCGGAGATTTTGTGTGTGACACACCAGCAGATCCATTCATGCAGTTTGACGTTGATCCGATTACTTGCGAATGGAGTGGAGTTGCCTACTGCTCTCCCCCAGAACCAGCAAGTAGTTATAATCCGGATGAAGCAGTTATCATGGCTTATACTTATCCTGCTTGTATGAGTTATTTTACCGAAGGACAAGGCAGAAGAATGCGAAATTCTATAGAGAGTCTCCCTTACCTACAAGCTACGCTGACTACCGATCCACAGGGAGATTGTCTTGACAATAGTGAAGGCTGTGAATCGGATCTAACACTCAACGGTATAATTGACGGCGGTCTTTACGAAGCAGCCAATACCATTACTTCTACAGGAACCATAGCCACTGCTCAATCGGTCACGTATCAGGCAGGAAATTCTATACTTCTGGAAGATGTATTTTTCGGAGATGGTAAAAACGGTTCCGTCTTCCTGGGTACAATAGAAGAATGTACCAGTGGCTTTACCGGCAGTCCTGCAGGTAGTAGCCTTGTGCAAAAGCCTGCCAGTGCAGTTCCTCAACAGACTGGTGTAGAAATGCCTTTCTCTATCAGAAACTATCCTAATCCTTTTGTCAGAGAAACCACCATCGAGTTTATACTGGAACACGACGCTCCAACTACCTTGATCATATTTGACGCCATGGGTCAGCAATTGGAGACTCTGATCGACCGGGAACAGCGACTTAAAGGAACACACCAAGTGATCTTTGACGGTCGTGATTACCCTGCGGGTATGTACTACTATACTTTACAGGTCGGAAATCAGGTAACAACAGACAAAATGATACTGATGAGAAATCCGTAACGAGTCCTCCCTTATTACCAAGACCAATACAGGAGCTGATTCCCTTACAGGGAATCGGCTCCCTTTAGAGCCTTTTATCAATTTTATATCAATATCAGAGACAAGCAGGGCATCATTTACAAACAGAGAAAATGATCTTGATGAATCATCCCTAACCGTCCTGATTTATAACAACTATTTAATAATTTATTAAACAATTTTTACTATGAAACAGATCACATTTTTTTTAATGATGCTTTTGGTGTCAATTGGACTAGATGCACAGACACCTACTAACCTAGGAACAGACTCAGGTACACTTGGTAACTATGGGACTTATATCGGACAAAGTGCTGGTAAAAAGACGACCACAGACGGAATAAATAATACATTTTTAGGAACCAGTGCAGGGGCCTTTAATACGACTGGTGATGAGAATACCTACTTAGGTACACTAGCTGGCGGATTTAGCCAGACAGGAAGTCGTAATCTATTTCTGGGTGCCAGAGCAGGTATGGGTAATCAGGGAAGTGGTAATGTTTTTATTGGCTATTCTGCTGGAATTACTTATGAAGCTGTAAGCAATAAACTGTACATAGCCAATTCAAATACCTATACTGATTCTCCACTCGTATATGGTGATTTTTCGCAAGAATATCTTGGTATTGCTATAGATCCTGCTACTGATATTCCTGGCACTGGTGCTAATTATGGCTTATATGTAGGCAAAGGTATTCTTACGAAAAAAGTAAAAGTAGCTAATCCAGGCAGCGTAGATTGGGCTGATTATGTATTTGAAGAAAATTATGACCTGAACAGTCTGGAAGAAGTAGAGCAATTTGTAAAAACCAATAAACACTTACCTAATGTTCCTTCTGCAAAAGAAGTCAACGAAAATGGTGTAGATATGGTAGAAATGGACGCTACACTACTCCGTCAAATTGAAGAGCTATGGTTGCATATCATTGAAATGAAAAAAGAAAATAAAGCATCCAAAGAGGAAATTGCTGAAATGCAGGAAGAAATTGCTGAATTACAAGAAAAGAACGAGGCATTAAAAGAAGAGATTGCCGAATTAGAAAAATAATTTTTGAGCACAGGTTCTTTTATAAGAATCGCAACATTGAAATATTATGAAAAAATATATTTTATTGCTATCAGCCTGTCTCTTATTTATTTCTTCAGCTTCTTTTGCGCTTGAAAACAGCAATGATGAAGATACACAAATATCTAAGGATAAACGAGAGACATACTTTTACTACTACAAGGGAGAAAAGAAGGCTCTCGAACTCAACCCCAATTATATTTTTGTTTCGGGTACAGATGTCAACAGTATTCAAAGAGCTAATTTAGGAACATTGATCTCTGTAAAAAGTATTCCGAATGTCCAGCAAGATCAGACAAGTCAGCAATTACTCAAACCCAATAATTTCGTAGAAAAAAATCCCGTTAAATATTGGGCTGAAATAGAACTATCTCAAAAATATTCACAAGAAGAGTATCTTGAGAAGATAGAGGAATTAAAATCAAGTACAAATCTGACAGTCGCTCCTTATTTTGATTGCGGAGAAGGCGAAGCCTTTGGTGTATCGAATTACTTCTATGTAAAACTAAAAACACCAGACGACTTCAATGCCTTACTTAAGCAAGCTGCCGTTCACAAAGTAGAGTTGGTTGGGTATAATAAGTTCATGCCTTTATGGTTTACTTTGAGTACTACGCCACAATCACAAGATGCAGTAAAAACAGCAAATTTATTCTATGAAACAGGCTTATTCCAATATGCCAGTCCAAGCTTTATCGTTGACATAGAATTCGACGGAGCAGCTTATCAGAATGGTATGGAATTAACACCTGATGACCCTTATTATCCAAGCCAATGGCACTTGAATAATACAGGGCAGGATGGAGGAGTAGCCGGGATTGATATCAAAGCTGAAGGTGCCTGGGACATTACGTTGGGAGATGGTATTAATATCGCAATCGTTGACTCTGGATTCGAAGCAGACCATCCTGATTTGGCTGACAATAATGTAGGAGATGGTTATGATACAGATACAGGAACGAGCCCTACAGCAGTTTGGGGAAGACATGGTACGGCTTGTGCTGGAATAGCTGCAGCAAAAGGTAACAATGATACTGGTGTTACCGGAGTTGCTCCAAACAGTGGTTTAATATCTGTTAGCCAATCGTTCAACAATGGTCTTAATAGTATATCGCAGATGGCAGATGGTATTAGCTGGGCCTGGCAGAATGGTGCTGATGTCATTAGCAACTCGTGGAACACCAATGTTTCATCTTGTGGTATACTACAATGTGAACTAGTAGAGGATGCTATAAACAATGCACTCCTTAATGGAAGAAACGGACTCGGCTCAGTGGTCGTATTTTCCAGCGGTAATGACAATATCAATGGGGCTAACTTCCCAAGTAATAGCAACCCTTTGATTTTGTGTGTTGGAGCTATTGACAAATGTGGAATTAGGTCGGGAAGAACAGACATTGTTCCAGAATCTTGTGATCCCTGGTGTACTGGTTGCAAACCCGGAAGTAGCTACGGTACTCCTTTAGATGTAGTGGCAGGAGGAACAAATGTACTTACTACAGATAGAGTAGGTGGTCAAGGCTATAATCCTCCAGAATCGGGTACTGGTCATCCAGATACAGATTATGCGTTTTTTGGTGGCACTTCAGCAGCTTGCCCAATGGTAGCCGGGGTAACAGCACTTGTACTAAGTGCCAATCCCGATCTTACGGTACAACAGGTAAACGATATTATCGAACAGTCTGCTCAGAAAATAAGACAGGATGTATATACTTATTCTTCTACGGGAGGTCGTCCGAATGGTGACTGGAATAATGAACTGGGTTATGGACTTGTAGATGCTCATCAGGCAGTATTACTGGCACAATCATTAATCCCGGACTGCCAGCCGAACATAGTTCATACAGGTACCATAAACTCCGGGCTTTATGAAGCGATCTATACAGTCAATTCTACCGCAACTATAGGCGATAATCAAGATGTTACTTATCATGCAGGTGAGCATATTCTCCTGGAAAGCGTATTTGTTGCGGATGCTGGCAATGGTTCTTTGTTTCTAGCAGAAATTTCGGATTGTAGCAGTAATCTCACCAATCCTACAAATAACATGGTGCAACAAACAGAAGATGTTTTTTATGATTATGCGGAAGCCGGAACAACATCCTCAATCTCTCTTGTAGAAAACACAAGCATTACTACCGATGCACTTGCCATAAACAATTATCCTGATCCATTTACTGGTCAGACTACTATAGCATTTGACTTACCGGAAGATACAGAAGTAACGCTCTTCATTTCTGATGTCACTGGTAAACAGATCGCATTATTATCCAATAAACAGAATCTGTTAAAAGGTGGTCATCAAATTACTTTCGACGGAAATCCTTATCCAGCAGGCATATATTATTACACTATTCAAGCTGGAAATCATATAGAAACGAAGAAGATGATTCTGATGAAATAAGGTTCATTAAGCTATGTTGTTAGAAGTAGCCGGGTTTGCCATTATGGGGCAGATCCGGCTCATTTATTTTAATCTAAGTACACCAAATTTACATAAAACCTGGGATCTAAAGCGCCAAGTCCTCTTGCTGCATCCGTTGAAAGCACTGCAATTACTGTTTGGTCATAGCCTACCTTTGGAACCCGTCCGATAACCTTGGCATAAATCGTTTGCTTATTCATAGGGTTAGTGATTTTTACAATCGTATTGAGTGGTGCTTTTCTATGTAAACAAAACAAATTGCCTGTAATCTGTGAACCATCTCTATGCTTCCAGGCAGCAACACCTTTTTGAGCATGAACTTCTCTTTTCAGACTACGGGTCAGGTAGTTTTCCTTCAGTCGGTCACTAGCTTCAAAGATCGGTGCATTGGGTCCTTCATATTTTGGCTTGACTTGTGCCAGTCCGTATACACTCATCCAACCAATCAGCACAGTATCACCAACACCAAGTATATCATTTTTTATTTGAGGGTTGTGTAATCGAAACAAGGCTGGTGCTGTTTTGGTATATACCTTAGAGATACGATATACGGTTTCTCCTCTTCTAACCTGATAATAAATAGGTACATTCAAACGGTCATTAAATGTACTGTCTCGTACCCTTTTGATGGCAGGCGCTGCAATTGGAATTTTGATTGTTTTTTTATTGGAAAGCCCTTCTTCTAAAGCAGGGTTATGATATTTTAGCATACTCATACTTACCTTGTAATATTTGGATATGCTGTATAGAGTCTGTCCTTGTTTTACAGGATGATATATAAACTTCTGTCCATCTTCTCCGACTGTCATCATTAGCGTATCATTAGGGCTAAGAAGTTCGTAGGTTCTGCCAGTTGGCGAAGGTATTTGCTGAGCATACATTTGAACACTGATACAAAAAAGCAATGTTAGAATATAGCTAAGTATTAGAATGAAGTGGGCTATTGATTTATTCATATCTTCAAAATTTATTGTAAAATTACACATTGCAAAATCATTGCCATAACTTTGTTGGTAATGCTTCGCATTGGGTTGAAAGTTTATTATCATCTGAGGATCAATTTTTTACCTAAAACAAATAGACTTTGTAAATATGAAAACCAGCATAATTATACCTGCTCGCTATGCCTCTACCCGTTTTCCAGGCAAACCTCTGATCGATATTCGGGGCAAGGCTATGATTCAACGTGTATACGAACAAGCAAGTCTGTGCAAATTGGCTGACTCTGTCATTGTAGCTACAGACGATGAACGCATTTTCGAGCATGTAAAGCCCTTTGGCAAAGTCATGATGACCAGCAGCACCCATAGTACAGGGACTGAGCGCTGTGCAGAACTGGCTCAACAATTAGACGCAGACCTCATCATTAATGTACAGGGAGATGAACCGTTTTTACATCCTGAGCAGGTGGATACCCTGATCCGTTTTATGATTGAGCATAAAGAATTTAGTATTGGTACATTGGCAAAATCCATTGCACATCTGGAAGAATTGAATAGTCCGCATACAGTAAAAGTGGTTTTCAACGGGCTTCATGAAGCTATATATTTCAGTCGCCATGCCATCCCTTTTTTGCGGGATAAAAAGACGGACAATCCTTTAAAACAACACACATTTTATAAACACATTGGCATGTATGCCTATCATAGAAAAACACTGCTTGGAATAGCTGGCCTCTCTCCTACTCCACTCGAACAGGCAGAAAGTTTGGAACAACTCCGTTGGTTGGAAAACGGGATAGGTATCGGTATCACAGAGACAACACATGAGAGCGTAAGCATAGATACGCCGGAAGATCTTGAAATGGCTTTGGAGCTATTCAACGACAGATATTAATAAAATGAATTTACTACATAAATATATAGAAGAGAAAATCCGGCTGACACCTGATTTGAAAAAGTCCATTGAATTTAAATAGAGATGAGAAAGTCTATTGTTTAATAATTTTTTGAAAATGTAAACGTGAAATACTTTGGTGAGATACACCAATAAAATACATTCCATTAGGTAAAGCAGATAAATCTATACTCAGATCAGTACTTGCACCTGACAAGTTCTGGATAATATTTCCGGTAACATCCATTATCTTTACATCATAATTATCAAGCGTCCCATGTATCGTAAAATAACCAGATGTCGGATTCGGATATAGAATAATTTTTGACTCATCGGCATATAGATCGTGTAAGTTAGTTGTACTTCCGCCAATATATAGGCGTAATTCTGACAAGCCCACACAGTCGGGATCGCCCCAGTTATCTGTACTCGACATTAGTATATAACGCGCACTTATATTGCCCAGGGCTGGTCCTGTTTCACCTTCATAATCTGGCTGTCCGGGAGCCTCTCCTAGTTGAAAAACAGCCGCTTCCGTCCACGTCGTTGCATTTGTAGAATAATCTATGGTGATGTTTTTCATCCCTTTATCTGTATTGCCATTTACATTATAATTCCAGAATTTAGTACTATCCAGTGTATAAACATGCCCTAAGTCGTACATCAACCAATAAACATTCGTTCGCACAGGATTCGGACTGACAGATAAAGTACAAGATGACCAACTATCATTAATATTCGTGGTGTGTGTTTCGTCATTGCAGTCTTGTGCATAACACAGACTTATCGGCAAAAATAAAATCAAGAAAACAATTATATTTTTCATTTGAATTAAATATTCATAAAACCAATAGGCAGCGTACCGCCATTTATATTATAAAAATTTCCAATATTCGGTAAAACATAGCTCAAATCGCCATTGGATACTCCAAACCATTTTGATAATTCTACGAAATATTCGTCTGTAGAAATGGTAGGTAAAAGTATAGCCCCCCCTATATCGTCGTTGCTACCTAGTTCAAGCGATGGATAAGTTCCAAAAACCTCCCCACCATTTACGCTATCGCCCATAACCATTACATTTCCGCCCCAGGCATGATCGCTACCATTTCCATTAGAAGTTAATGTCCTGCCAAAATCCGACATGCTAAAAAAGCTGCTTTTACCCGGTCATTATTATTTGAAATTTGCTGAATGGCATTAATAATATTGGTCTTTGTTGCTTCAGAGAATAAACCTCCTGTAATGATCAGATCCAGTCGATCCACCAGAGCTTCAGGGTTGTTCGCTAAAGCTATTTCATCAGTAATATCCAGATAAATATAATCGACAGGATTCAGGTCATTGGATTCATAGCCTGGTGCATTGATGACTGTGGAACTGGCCACAACAGAAACTTCACCATAATATTCATTAATAAACCAGTCGTAAACCAGATTGATATAATTGACCGCTGTAGCTGAAGTATGAATTTGAAGTTCAGGCGCAACCAGGTCTTGGTCAGCAATGGCGCCATTAGGCTGATAGTCTGGCAGATAAAAATTAAACACACTTGGTGAAGCCAAAATTCCCTGACTTACCGCCTCGTCGAACAAGTAACCCCAATTCCATAATCTGCCTGATTGATTAGTGGCATTGAAAGCCCGTAATGCCTGTGTATAGCGAAGTAAAGGCTCTCTAGCTTTACCATGCTGTGGATGGGTCATCCAGGAACAGTCTATTGCTTCTGCATCGGACAAAATGGCTTTAAATACCGCTTTCATATCACCTCTCACTCCAAGTCCATTGTCATTAAATTTCGCACTGACTCTGGCCACGTAGTCCGGTGTGGGGTTGGATTTTACCAGTCTTTGAATTAGTAATTTACTAATAAAAGGTCCTGTATTCGGGTGATTGAATAAATTGTCAATGGCATCATTAATATCTTGTAAAGTGCTTTGTCCGGCAGGCACAACTTGTCCGTTAAGCAAATATTTCGATCCTGGTTCATGCCAATTATCAAAAGCCTGCATAGGCTCCCAGGTAATGACAGTTGTCGGGCTTTGGTTGTATTCATTTCCCCATTGTACCGGATATACCGAATAATCCTCCCAAGGCCAATAATATCCGGCAGGTGCCAACCCTGTAAATATTTTTGCAAACTCTTTGATATCGTCATTATCATAGGTTGGAATATCATTACCCTGAGTATCTTTTTTTCGTGTTCCGTCAGCATTGAGTTCAAATAGTCCGATAGAAAACAATTGCATAATTTCGCGGGCGTAATTTTCATCAGGATGAATATTATTTGCTATATCAGATTTTGGGTTATTGATATGGCTAAGATAAAAGCCCATCATCGGATGCAAAGACACATCATAGAGCAAATCTCTAAAATTGCCAAAGGCATTATTGTACAATACATCATAATAATCCGCCATACCAGGGCCACTGAGTTGCAGATTGGATTTTTCAGAAATCACAAATATCTGACTCAGTGCATATGTTGCTCTCTGCCGTACGTGATCATCCGATTTAAGGATATTATTCCACCAGGCCATTTTCCAGTAAAACCAATATGGAATGACAGCATCCCCGGAATTAACAACTGCATTATAGCCCCACCTCTGTATATAAAGCGGATAGAAATGTTCCCAAATCATCCAGGTCGTATCCCTAAAATTAACTTGAGGGGACATGTCCATCTGTTCATCCAGCCAGTTGGAAACTCCCATATTTTTAACCTCCATGATGGTTTCATAATCGGCCCCCAGAGAAGCATTGCCCAGAAAGCGGGATGCAGCATATGCATCGATACCTAATCCGCTGCCATTTACAGTATTATTGGGGCTTGTCCCCTCTTGATCTCCCCCTGATGTCACTATTACATCCTGAGAATGGCCTGCTCCGACATAATCGCTGTAAATCTGTGCATAAGCCAGTACGCTTGTAAGCATCAGACTCAATAGTATCAAAATTTTTATTTGCATGATCTTCATTTTAAAATATGAACATCACAAAGGTGAGAATTTTTCGGGATTGTCTTTTTGATATAGATCAAAAAGTATTTAAAATACCTGCAAGAATAATCCTTTTGACATAAGCACTTACTAGTACACTAAAAGAAAAAAGTCTTTGATTAGTCACTATCACTAATCAAAGACTTTTTACATAGAACCCTTTAAGAAGCTATTTGAATTTAATACTATTACTAATATGAAAGTCTTTTTCTACCACACTCCGTTAGCAAAATCCTCATTTAACTACGGCTAAACTCCGGTTTTGCTGCCTCGTCTGATAAAAAAATCCAATTCATATTAATTAATAAACTAAATTCAAATAGCTTCTAAGAGAAACGAGAGAATTCTAAAATATTTCTTATTTCCGCTCAATCTTCTTCATGCCCATATAAGGATGCAATACTTCTGGCAGATCCACTGATCCATCTTCATTTTGGAAATTCTCAAGAATAGAAATGATTATCCTCGGCACTGCAATAGCTGTACCGTTCAACATGTATACGAATTTTGTTTCGTTATCCTTATTCTTATACTTGATGTTAAGTCTGCGAGACTGATAATCTGTACAGTTAGACGTTGACGTAATTTCACCGTATTTATCTCTTCCCGGCAACCAGGCTTCAATATCATATTTCTTGTATGCCGGATTACCAAGGTCGGCTGAAGCAATATCCAGGACTCTGTAAGGTATATTCAGTTCCTGACAGATTTCTTCTTCAATTTTCAGGAAGTCTTCCAGGAAACCTTCAGCATCTTCTGGTTTGCAAATAGCAAACATCTCTACTTTACTGAATTGATGTACTCTGTAAAGTCCTTTAGATTCTCTTCCTGCTCCTCCGGCTTCTGTGCGGAAACAATGACTAAAACCAGCGACCTTCAATGGCAGTTCTTCTTCCTTGAAAATAGTGTCAGCATATTTTCCGCCCAGTGTAATCTCGGAAGTACCGATCATGCACAGGTCTTGATTTTCGATACTGTAAATATTGGTTGATTCCCCTCTTGGATTAAAGCCAATTCCCTCTACAACAGAGGTTCTGGCCATATCGGGCGTAATATGCGGTATGAAACCTTTCGACATGACCTTCTTGATTGCATATTGAACAAGAGCTAGTTCAAGCAAAACAGCTTCATTTTTCAGGAAATAGAATTTCTGTCCGGCAACTTTCGCTCCTGCCTCAAAATCAAGGAGATCCAATGCATAGCCGATTTCCAGATGGTCTTTCACCGGAAAATCAAATTTTCTTATTTCTCCTACACGTTTTAGTTCTGTACTGTCTTCTTCTCCTCCAATAGGTGAGTCAGGGGCTGTATAATTAGGGATTTGCAGCAATTGTGTCTGATACTCCTCTTTGACTTCCTTGTAACCTTCTTCTTTTTCTCCAAGCTCCTCTTTAAGCGCTTTGCCTTTTTCGATCAGCACACTACGCTCCTCTGGGCTCATTTTCCCCTTCATGCTTTGAGCTACTTCATTCCGCTTTGCTCGTAGCTGATCAAGTTCCTGTTTAAGCCCTTTCTGTTGCTCATAGAGCGTTATAACCTGTTTAATATCAATATCTAAATGACGATTAATGCAATTTTGCTGCATTTCCTCAGCATTAGTGATTAGTTTTTTTATATCGATCATATCAAAATACTATTGTCAGAAAACTGATAATTTTTAAAGGCTGCAAAAATAGTAATTTCTTCTATTACAATACTCCGTATTGGTTTTTGTTTTTATCAATAGCTATGTTTTGTACCCTTTATCGGGTCTTTTTTACTTTACCCTAAATGGAATCCTTATTGTTTTTAGTTTTGTTCCTTCAGGTGTTTCAAATTCTTCAAAAGTGTTTTTCTCTTTGTGATATTCGGCATCTTCCAGTTCTTCTATTTCCAATACAGGCGCAGCACAAACATCCTCGCCTTTGAAAATATCCATCCATTCATCCCGGCTTTTAGTTTTGAAAAGCTCTTCAACCTCCTGTTTAGGAAATGCATGTAGCATAGTATCAAAATCCTGTTTTCTTTTCCAGGCTGGTTTGCCGACAATTTCACATAAGTTGTTCCAGAATTTCAACTCCATTGCTGCAATAGCCAGCCATTTGCCGTCTGCACACTGGTAAGCTGCATAGTTTACTGTTGTTTTGCCATTGATAATATTGAATTGTCTGTAATCCAATCCTCCTTTATATAGAGCATAAGGAATTGTTATGAATGGATTCATCGCATCTGTTAATGCCACATCTACAAAACTACCTTCTCCTGTTCTGGCTTTTTTCAACAGGGCTGCCTGTAGTGCTATTGTTGCCATATAAGCGCCTCCAATATCAGCAAATTGCGTATCAGGAACAGTAGGTTTGCCCTTTTCATCTTTGAGTAAACTCATGATTCCTGCATAAGCCAAATAATTGAAGTCATGTCCTGCTTCTTTGGCATAACTATTACCTTGTCCGTAGCCAGTTAAGGCAACATATACCAGCGCAGGATTTACTTTTCTTACATCTTCATAGCCCAAGCCCCAGGCATCCATGGCACCCGGACGAAATTGCTCTATTAATGCATCGGCATTTTTTATCAGGTCAAATATCTCAGCTTTTCCTTCTTCTGTCGAATAATCAATCATCTTCATTGTTTTATTATGATTGAGCTGATGAAAAAGCATGCTTGCTCCATCTACCTGAACCCCACTCAGGCGAACATAATCCATTCGCCTGGGACTTTCGATCTTAATGACGGTTGCCCCCATCTGTGCCAACAAATGAGTAGTCATAGGCCCGGGAAGCAGCCTTGTAAAGTCAATTATTGTAATGCCTTCTAATATATTCATAGAGCTATCTTTTTATCTTAGAACGTGTTTACACTAAAAAATTTGCCTGATTATAACTTAGGAATGGTCAAAAAATAACATACCGATTTGATGTGATTCTTTTGCCGAGACACTTCGTTGCTACATCAGTCACTATGCTTAGGCATAGCTCCTTCTTTGCGCCTCGTTTCCCGACAAAATAATTCACCTGAAATCAGGAACTTATTTTTTGACCATTCCTTATCATTATTTAGGGTTTATTGTTTATTCTGATAATACTTTTATCACAAACGTATATTTAACCGTTCGAGATTTCGGAAAACACTTCACGCAACTTTATGACTATCAATGTTTTAAACCATTAAAACAATTGCAAAACAATGGAAAATATCAAAAATTGTAATTGCTTTTACCTTATAACACATTTAAATTTGTTTATATGTTCTACTAACATATAAACTAACTTTAGTCTTTCACAAAATTAAGAATCATACAAGAATAAGCTGAATCAAATTTTATGACAAAAGTAAACATTACAGCTCTTAAAGCCTGGGAAAATGCGATTGGTAAAGATCAGGTGTATACACAAAACAATATTTTGAAAAAAGCTGGTCAGACAGCCTTCGAGATCGAACGAAATATTCCTGCTATTTTGATGCCCTCTACGAGTGAGCAAGTTCAAAGTTGCCTTAAAATTGCAAATGAATTTAAGATTGCAGTCTACCCCATAAGTAAAGGAAAAAACTGGGGACTTGGATCAAAAGCTCCTGCTCAAAACGGTGGCGTCCTGATTGACTTGTCAAGGATGAATAAAATTGTTGATTTTGACGAAGACCTTGCTTTTATCAGGATACAGCCTGGTGTGACTTTCCAGCAAGTTTTCGATTTTTTGCAAGCCGAGAAATCTGATTTAATGATAGATGGTATTGGTTCCACACCTGAAGCAAGCATCATTGGCAATACTGCCGAACGCGGGCATGGTTTGGGCTTATATGCAGACCGCTTTAATCATGTGTGTGGTCTGGAAGTTATTTTACCGACCGGAGAAAAAATACATACTGGGTTTGATGGGTTTCCGAATATGAAGGTAGGACGCTTATCGAAATGGGGAGTAGGGCCGTATTTGGATGGCTTATTTACTCAATCCAATCTGGGCATTATTACAGAAATGACACTTTGGCTTAAACCCCAAGCCAGAAGTTTTCAGACCTTCATGTTTCACGTTAGTGATAATGCGAATTTACAACACTTAATGAATATATGGCGCAAGCTTCGTTTGCAGGGTTTACAAGCTTCTTTCAGAATATTTAACGACTACCGCTTCATTGCATTTAGTACTCAATACCCCTGGGAATTAACTGGCGGAAAAACACCTCTGTCAATAGAAAAAAAAGAAGAACTAAAAGCTCAGGTAAGTCCTAACCCCATTGGTAAGTGGATTGGCTTTGGCGGTTTATATAGCTGGGATGAAGATATTGCATCATTGGAACGAAAAAAATTGATCCAGCAGCTGAGTCCTTATTGTGATACATTGGATTTTTTCTACGAAGAGAATATCCAGCAAATGTTAAAGGAAAAAGGTGAATCCTTTGAATCAACAGCAGATTTATTTTATCGAAAAAGTAGTCTGAGAGGTTTTCCCAATGAAGGTGCGATCAAAATGTGCTATTGGCGTAAAAAAATGGACATCCCACAAGAACTAGACATCATTAGAGATGAATGTGGGGTGATCTGGTATAGTCCTACTATTCCCAACACAGGCAAAGATGTACTCAAAACAATAAAAATTATCGAAACTATTAGTGAGCAATATGGTTTCGAGCCAAATATTGGCTTCTTGTCTATTACCGAACGAGCCTTGGATTTGACGGGAGCAATTTGTTATGACAAAAGCATCAAAGGACAAAACGAACAGGCAATGAGCTGTCATAATGCTCTCTTTGAAGCTTTTATAAGAGAAGGTTATCCTCCTTATCGCCTGGGCTTACAGTCTATGCATATGATGCAACTCAAAGACACAACGACACTAAATTTTACACAACAATTAAAAAGACAAATAGACCCTAATAATATTCTGTCAAGAGGACGCTATATCTCTAAGGAACAAAAACTATTTCTTTATGATGAATCATAACATCCGATTAAATATCCACGTTGATAATTTCAAGGACTGTAAGGCAAAAAATAAAATTTGTCGGCGTCTACACAGGGAAACCCTGAAGAAATTTGGTGTGATGAAACCTCTGCACCCCAATCAGTCCGATGATCTTGACGGACAATCCGGCTACCTGATCAGTGCTGTTGACGATATGAATAAAAATATTGTGTCCAGTATTTATCTCCATATTGCTAACCAGACCACCTATCTTCCTTTTGAGAAAATACTCCAACAGGAAACAGGGCAATCTCCTAACTGGCGAAATGATTACACTCCCTACACTTATGGGGAAATAGCAGGGTGCTGGGTCGCTCATGAATATACTGGTTTAGGTATTCCTGCTATCCTGATCAGAGTCAGTATCCTTATCGCTATGCAATGCCAACTGCAAAGGCTAATGGTTTTCCACAATAAAATGACAGAGAAACATTTAGAACGTTTTGGTTTTACCATTACCCATGACCTGGGGAATAATGGTCAAATCTATTATCCAGACAACAGGTATCTATCAACTTTTAGAGGCTTGGAGATACCTCATTTACCTACCGTCCCGCTACAGGAACGTACATTGATTCAAAGTCTGTATAATGAACCAGCTTGTACTTTTATTGAGACTCTGGAAAATAATACTGTTACTATTCAGCATAAGTTGGATAATGTACATGAAAAACTAGTAGGCGTTCTTTGAGGGGTGAAAAGGAAATCTAGACTAAAGGATGAAGAATTAATAGATCATAGAACAACATTTTGCCTAATGATTTCATTGCTGCAAGTTGCTTTTTCATTATCAATCACTTTTGAAATAAACTTGTTAAATATTTTGATGTCTTCAGGCTACCCTGATAAGACACATGATCTCCATCTGGCAAAAAATCTTTATCTGACAAAATTAAATCTTCAAAATCAATAAGGTGTAGTTTTTTACTCCGAATTAAATTGTAAAATGCAGTGCTATTTTTTAAAGGTACATTATCCTTGTATTCTTCATGTAACGGTGTGTTGAGAATAATAAGTGAAATATTTTTCTGGTTGCAGAAATCTACAATTTTATTAAAATAAGTAATTTGATGTTCTGACAGACGATCTGATATATCCTTCTGATGATATTGGATATTTATCCTTTTTGTCATTGCCGCCTGGCTAAAAGACGTATTATCTAAATAAGCATAGTTACCAATCCACTTATTCTTTTGAGTATCTTTCAACTGCGAAATACTAATGTCAAAGAGACAGCTAATAAAATTATCCTGCAATTTTAATATACTCCATTGCTCACGTCGGGGTAATATAAAAAAGTATCGTTTGAGCATTGCATTTATGTAGGTGTAATTATCGTAGTATTTGGCAAAATTATGATAACTCGCACTCAAAAAAATAGTATCAATATGTGGGTTGTTTTTCAGTATATGTTGGAGCTTATAATAAGAATAAAGGTAAGCCTCACTACTTTGTGATATATTCTGCATCTTAAACATAAATGTATCATTTGCTACACATTGCATATGCGAATCTCCCATAAACACTTTATTTATATCAGGCGAGAGACTAAATTCATTTAAATTCTTGCTTACAAAATACGATGCCAAAAGGATACAGATTATTATGACGAGTAAAACTGGCATAACAAAAGACAAAACCCTTTGCATGAATTTTTTCATGATATTTTTAGTTTTTTTTGCATCAAAACTGGAAGTAGATAAACTCCTGCTGTTTGCCCGCAAAATAATAAATTGCAAAAACAATACAATAGTAGAAGATTAAACGTATTTCTCTTCTCCATCTCATACCTATATGTTCAATAGCATACTTACTTTCACGTCCACACCACTCTATAATTACAAATATAACTGTTAATATAGAGACCGTTATGGCTTTATATATCCCATTAAATGTAGGGATGGTAAAGAAAGATAAAGAAAAGATTTCAGTTAAATAATCAATAGCATGAACAAGGTTTTCTGCCCTGAAAAATATCCAGGCTAAAACAGTTAACAAAAAAGTTAGTACGATATTCAATAGTTCTTTAACTGAAGGAAGGTATTTAAATGCTGCTACAATTTCCATATTTTTTCGGTTTTTATCAAACAACAACAAGGGCAAAAAATATATAGCATTTAACACTCCCCAAGCAATAAACGTCCAGTTGGCTCCATGCCAGAAGCCGCTAATAATAAAAATAGCAAAAGTGTTTCGTATTTTCAGCCATGTTCCACCTCGACTACCGCCAAGTGGAATATATAAATAGTCTCTAAACCAGGTAGATAAGGAGATATGCCACCTTCTCCAAAATTCAGCGATGTCTCTGGAAAAATAAGGAAAAGCAAAATTTTGTTTCAAATTGAATCCAAAAAGACGGGCAGTACCTATCGCCATGTCAGAATAGCCTGAAAAATCTCCGTAGATTTGAAATGCAAAAAAAATAGCTCCGATCAGCAATGTACTTCCTGAATAATCCTCAGAATGATTAAAAATATTATTGGCAAATTGTGCGCATCCATCCCCAATAACTACTTTTTTAAATAGTCCCCAAAGGATTTGCCGCAAGCCATCTGCTGCTTTATCGTATTCAAAATTCCGCTTTTTATAAAATTGCGGCAACAGACTTGTCGCTCGTTCAATAGGACCTGCAACGAGCTGAGGGAAAAAACTAACAAATGCAGCAAAGGCAATAAAATCTTTTGTGGGCTTGAGTTTACGCCTATAGACATCAATTGTGTAACTTAAAGTCTGAAAAGTGTAAAAGCTAATCCCCATAGGCAGAATGATATTTAGTGTATTCGGTTGGATTTCTGCCCCAAAAAACGAAAATGCTGCTACAAAATTAGCTATAAAAAAGTTATAATATTTAAAGAAGCCAAGTATGCCAAGATTCGCTATTATACTTGTCCACAAAAGCACTTTCCGCCTATGGTCTTTTTTCTCCTGCGAAAGTTTTCTCCCAATTGAATAATCAATAATAGTACTTAACAATATCAGAGATAAGAAACGCCAGTCCCAACAACCATAAAAAAAATAACTTGCTGCAACGATGAGTAGGTTCTGTAATTTAAGGTCTTTATCAACAATAAACCAATACAGAAGAAACACGGTCGGAAGAAAAATGGCAAAATCTAATGAATTAAATAGCATGCTCTACTTTTTGAGTTATAGTTTAATTCATTTCCGTGCTTATAAAACATTGGTAATCACCATAAAGCGAATCTACCTGCAAATCGAAGTATTCCTGCTCATCAGTCAATGCTACTGCCGAGTCTTGGTAGAATGATGAAAAGCTTAAGATTTTTTCCATAAGGATGAGCCGGAATAAATAATATCCCAATACTAATAAAATTATTCCGAAATTAATATTCACCGACAGTTTTGTTGTGTTTGACTTCTTGGTTGGGTGGCTTCGCTTGCTGGAATTTGCTATACCAATTATCTGGATGTACGAATAATCCGGTAGAGAATACCTGCCTTTTTTGTTTATCACTCTGACTTGGATTCAAATTGCCTGATGGATGATTGTGAGCCAGTATTTTTCATTGTTGTTAATTTATGTCCTGTGTAGAGTGCAAAGTAAGAGTGATAATAAAGTGAGCCATTGATCTCATAGACTATTCTGCCAGTACTGGATGTCTTTACATCAGTTACCGTCAGTAATTCGCCCTGAGTAAAATCTTCCGTATCACAGATACAGATGACCAGGAATTGTTCCACCTCGACGGGTTGATTCCATACACCGATTTTTTGTGAGGAATAAATGATGTTGTCATCATCACCATAGAGTTTGGTGTTGTCTTCTGGTGTACCTTCTACAATGCGATAGCTGTAAGAGCCATACTCGTTTTAGGGCTTACGAGAAAAATAAGTAGTCCAAAATCACGCCGTTATTTTTTTGTTAGGCAAGGCGGTGAAATGCGCGCTATGCCTTAGCATAGTAAGTATTTCGCCAACGCAGCATAACGGAAAAAGAACAAGTCAGATGGGGTAGTTATTTTGCTCGTAAGCCCTTAGACTGAGCTAGTCTGACAATAGTTAATTTTGCCATGATAATTATGTGGTTTTGGTTATGAAAAAAACAGAGGGGATGATTCCCCCTAGGATGGAGCAGCAAGTAAACACGGGGGGTACTTTCCAGAATGAGGACTATGTTTGAGAATTGGCTTGGGGCTAAATTTTATGGGAAATTTTTTTTTAATTGACCTTCAAACTTTCTAAAGAATAGCACTTGTCTAGGTATTTTGGGTAAACCAGTTATATAAAAATTTAGAATAAGATGAGGAATAACTTGCAATATCTCTTTCAAAGAAACTTGAATCTTGCTTTATCATTTTTATTTTTCAAAACTTTAAAGAAAAGTATTTCAAGAAAAAATCTTTATAAGTGAGGAAGGTTAAAGACTGTATTAAACCATACGGCTATATATGTACACAAAGCATGAGAGCAATTCAAATAAAAAAAGTGTTCATATTTTGAGTCTATCCAAGCTGATCTAAGCCAGGATTATCAATCATCCTTTTCATCGTATCGAAAAATGCCTGATAGAAAGACTCATCTTTAGCGTAGAGTTTGTATAGCTCCAATTCTTTCCTTCTCTGTTGGCTCATGACTTCATCTAGAATTTTCTTGAAAGCTAAATCTCTATTCTGAATATCTTTATTATTGGCTACTTTAGACTGAAAATCAGGGTGAGCCTGGATATGCTTACTCAATGAAACAAACTTTACACGCTGATCTTCGGGAGTAGTATCCCAGCCATGAAACCAACGTTCATTAAATGTTCTGATAATCTCATCTAATGGATCAAGTTCTTCATCGCTTCCATGTGCACCCCTTGGGTTAGGATTTTGTGGATCTAATTCTGTATCTGAATCGTCTAAGCCTATGGTATGATTGAGCTTTGTACGTTCTAATCCATAAGTAGATAGGTCAACGGACTCTAACAGGTCATCTATTAACTGATCTTGCTTGGTTTTTACCACCAATTTAGGAATCAGGAATTTTAGAAACCAGAATAATTTCTCCCATTCTATTTTTTCATAGGGCATAATAGATGCCATTTGCCCATATATCTTTACGAACTGTTTAGCCTTTATTTTGAAATCTGCTTTTTCATCATCTTCCAGATCAAGTGCCTGATTAAAACGGTCTGCAGATTTGTCAATAATAGGGCTGAGTTCCTGGGCATCTACACCCTCAAAATACTTTTCTACAAATGATTCTACTTCATACCATTCATAAACACCTGTATCATCTAAAGCACCCTTTAATTCATGGAGTACATTAATGTCTGTGGCTTTGCTTAGTGAGGTAGAAGTATAGAAAGGATCAAAGGAAGCCTTAATATCATCCGTCTGATTGAAAAAGTCCAGGATGAATAAATCCTCTGTTTTCTTACCTAACTTATTAGCTGAACGATTGAGCCTGCTTAATGCCTGTACTGCCAATACTCCTTGCAATTTTTTATCTATATACATAGCGCAAAGCTTAGGCTGGTCAAAGCCGGTCAGGTATTTATTAGCGACGACCAGAAGGCGATATTCATCTGTATCAAATTTATCACGAGTGTCCTTTTCGGCAAAACCGTTGAGTGCTGCTTCTGTATATTCAACACCATCTACTGTTTTCTTGCCGGAGAAAGCTATGGCTATTTTGAATGGATCGCCTTTATCCTTCAAAATCTTTTTTATAGCCAGATAATAACGAATGGCTGCCACAATATTTTGCGTAAGCACCATACCCTTTGCCTTGGCTTTCAACTTCTTTGTATTACATACCTTGCTGATAAAATGCCCAATCATAATTTCCGCCTTGGTAGCAATGGTACGCTTATCACGCTCTACATAAGCACGTAGTTTTTTCTGTGCCTTTTTAGTATCAAAAAGCGGATTATCCTCAATGGATTTTTGTATTTCGTAATAGCTTTTATAAGTGGTGTAATTGGCTAAGACATCCAGAATAAAACCTTCTTCAATGGCTTGTTTCATGGAGTACAGATGGAAAGGCTTGAAAGAACCATCTTCCTGCTTCGTTCCAAAGCGTTCTAAGGTCGCATTTTTAGGTGTAGCAGTAAAAGCCAG
The DNA here is from genome assembly GCA_020627965.1 of Saprospiraceae bacterium. Classification (GTDB taxonomy): domain Bacteria; phylum Bacteroidota; class Bacteroidia; order Chitinophagales; family Saprospiraceae; genus JAHDEO01. Next base: position 22,416 of record JAHDFX010000040.1, read on the forward strand.
ATAAGAGGCATTTCCTTTCATCTTACGGGCTTTCATAGCCTTGAGTATCTTATCCTGGGTATCTTCTGTCTCGCCTTGTTCTACCCCCATAGCCTGATTCATTTTTCCGGCTGCTGTACCGCTTTGTGAGCTGTGTGCTTCATCTATGACGACTGCAAATCTTTTATCGCTCAGGTCGGCTATACCATCTACTATAAAGGGGAATTTTTGAATAGTTGTGATGATGATTTTCTTGCCTTGTTCCAGATTATCTTTTAAATCTTTAGAAGATAAAGCCGGTGCGACTATATTTTTGACTTCTGAAAATTCTTTGATATTATTCCTGATCTGTTTGTCTAAAAGCCTTCTGTCTGTTACGACAACAACTGAATCAAATAATGGATTTTGTAATCCTTTGGCTCCTGGTAGTCCTGCTCGTTCAGGGTACGTTTCTATGAGTTGATAAGCTGCCCAGGTAATGGAATTGGACTTTCCTGATCCGGCAGAGTGCTGGATAAGATAGGTGTGTCCGACTCCTTTTTTAGTAGCATGGCTCAATATTTTTCGGACTACATCCATTTGATGATAGCGGGGAAAAAATAAGGTTCGCTTACTCAAAGCATCCGTTGATTTGCCATCGAAGCGGACAAAATGCTGGATAATATTGGTCAGGCTTTCTCTTGTGAATACTTCTTCCCAGAGGTATGCCGATTTATGACCAAAGGGATTCGGTGGATTGCCTTTACCATTATTATGACCTTTATTGAAAGGCAAAAAGAATGAACTATTTCCAGTTAATTTGGTACACATATAGACTTCATCGGTATCTATGGTAAAATGTACAATACAGCGACCGAATTGAAGTAAGGGCTGCCGGTTATCCCGATCTTTTTTGTATTGCTTGATACCATGTACTCTGGCAGTTTGATAGGTCCAGGGATTTTTGAGTTCCAGGGTAGCAAGTGCCAGTCCATTGACAAATATCACCATGTCAATTTCTTCTCTGGTATTATCCAGATTATAACGTACCTGACGGGTAACACTAAATTCGTTTTTCTCAAAATTATCTTGTACAGCCTGACTACTGCTTGCCATCGGTAATTGATAGAGCAGTATAAAATGAGCATCTTCTACTTCAAGTCCTTTACGAAGCAAACGGAGGATACCGTATTTTTTTACCATACGGTCATAGCGTTCCAGTATTTTGAGTTTCCAGTCGGAAGAGCGTTGGAGCTTTTCTAATTCTTCTTTTTGAGTGCTTTCCAGAAAATGCCAGAAACGGGTTTTGTCTATGGCGTATTTAGCATCAAAATCATTGGTATCGCCAATATAGTAGCCGTTGGCAGCACCATACCTTACTCTGGTTTCTTGTACTGTACTACCGGCTGCACGTATTTCTTCCAGGCAAGTGCCTGTAAGGGCTTTTTCTATGGCAGCTTCTAAGGCTTGTTCATTGGTTTTGCTGGGCATGATTGTAGTGTTTAGTTATTTGATGAATCATCAAAATTCTATGTTTTTGTATATGCTTTTCTACCTCCTTTTCAGTCCATTGTTCATTTTGGAAAATATAGTATGATTTTAAGGTATCATAGGTTTCTTGCTTAGCTTTAAACATGGCTTTCTTTACTCCAATAGACTTATTACTATATTCAGAATTTTGAGATACACTTAATAGTACTAAATTGCCAAAAGAGTGTAGATGTTGATCTTCAATTTTATTTTCAGGATTGTCAGGCTGTTGAGGAAAGATATGTTCTACCGAATTTTTGGAGGTGATTTTGTAGGCTGTAAATTTATCATCTTTTTCAAATTTCCAGTTTTTCCACAGTATATACTCTAGTTTGTAGAACCAGTAATGTTTGAAAGAAGTACCATTTGCTTCTTTCAAATAGGATGCGATATCAATATCTTTGGATATACTTGAGTCTATTAATTTCAGGCTTGCTTGCTTATCTGTCAGACTGGTATTTAGAGATAATGCATTGTCAATACGTTCTAATTCTTGTAATACTTCTTTACTTTGGGGTTCCCATTTATTGTTATTCAGCAAATATCCTAGAAAGCTAGTTAGCCAGTACTGTCGTAAATAATCGCCTGTGAAATATAACACACTTTGTAGCATCAGAGATGAAGATTTTGCGTACTTTGTTCTACTGTAATATTCTTCATTACTTACAGTAAAATTGATCAATTCCAGCGATTCGGTTTTATTATCTGTATCTGAAATCCACTTTATAACATATTTATCAAATAGATACCTTACTTTCCATAATAAGCGAAAGAAACGCTTAATTTCCTCAGCGTCTTTCCTGTCTTCCATAGTTTTGAAAATAGTGATTAGGCGATTTATATGGAATGTACCTTCAAAATCTTCCTTTTTTTCTGTCTTTAGATGAAGGCGGTAAGTATGTAGCAAGAGTTGTCCGAAATTGATGATGGAACGACAATAAATTTCTTCTGATTCTCTTTTTTCGTCTAATGGCTTTTTGTCGGGCAATTTGTATTGTTCCAAATCATCCAAACTTATGTTTTCGATACGGAACTGTTCACCATCTTTGGATTTTATACCTTCAGGTTGTTTATATAAAAAAGTATTTTTATCAAATTCGATAAAACTTCTCAGATTGATCTGCTTCCAATCAGTTTCCGGAAAGGCAGCCCTTGCATTGCGTTCAAAAAAATTATTCATGTTTTCGCAAGCTTCCCATATTCGACTATAACGGACTTTATCATCAATAATGGACAAGAGATTCGACTTAATAATATCTGTCTGTTCGAGCTGGATGCCAGCACTATTGATGGTTGAGAATAACTTATTGAGGTTGGTTTTAGCCGGAGCACTATTTTTTATAAACTGAACATTCCAATATATATAGTTGCCAAAACCTTCTAACTCCTCTTTAGGAAGTTGTTCTATATAGCCACTAATATATACCAATGCTTTGGCTATGTTTCTTATATATGAATGCTCTTCGATAAAAGCCTTATCATAGATTTTTTTCGCTGTTGTATCTTCCTGTATAAGGTCTTTCAAAAATTCACCTACTTCATGCCTGATTTCAAAGCCTAGTCGAAGCTTACCATCCTTTTTAAGGAATTTTGTTAATTCAGACTCAGGACAGGCTTTGCTGAATGCAAATGCCACTAGCCAGAGTGTCGTAAAACGTTGTTGACCATCAATCAACTCTATTTCTGTTTTCTCTTTCCTGATCAGAATTGTACCAATGTAGTATATTGAATCAAGACTTCTTTTATAAGCTTTATAAAAATCGTCCAGCATTTTTTTCAACTGTACATCTTCCCAAACATAGGGACGCTGGTAGGTTGGAATGATAAAACTATATAAGTCCAATAATGACAAATTGACTATATCCGTCTTGAATTGATTATTTCTGCTTTGTCTCATTCTCCTTGATTTTTTGAGTTATAGCAGTTCTAAGGTCTTTGTCAAATTCTTTAGAAGTCTGTTCATCTTTTCGATACTGGTCTATACCAACTATACTTTTAAAATAAATCTGTAAAGTTTTTATGTGTTTATGTTTGGATAAATGATCTTCGGTATTGTTGCGGTCAAAACTGTAATGATATTTTTTTAAAAATAAGAAAAGCTCACCAGGTGTATAAACCTCCAGTATGTTATCTATAAACTGATTATCATGTACAAATTTAAATACACTATCTTCCCTGACATTTCGCCGAGTGGATACCCTTAAAGAATAAATAGCCCGATAGAGCCACAGACAGGCTTCGAACATACGGAAAAAACCAAATCTGCTTACATAAGCGATAATGGCTACCTCCATCAGTTCTTTTAAGAATATTGTACCATTCTTACCATGCAATACCTTATTTCTAAACTCATAAAAACTATCCTCTACACGATGATCATTTTCCTGTTTAAATAGGATGTTATGGAGTTGTATATAATCATTGATATAATCCAGTGTGTTGTTGCCATCTGAAAGCGGCTGCTTCAATTGTTTGTAATTGCTTTCATGCATTTGCATCAAACGACCATTTTCTTTTTTTACTGCACTGTAATAATAAGAAACATCTTCAGCATTACTATTGGTTCTCTGGGTGTATTCATCAATAATGACTTCTTTTATCCCACGCCGGTCACGATAAAACGGAAATTGTCGCCAGTGTCGATTATTCCAATATCTTATCCTGGTGAGCAACTGTATAATGCGCTCTATTACTTCATCAGCTTCCGACTCCCACCTCCTTGCCTGATAATTAATTACTTTCCTGCCTATTATGGCACGCAGATGATGTGCTTTCACAATATGACTACCACGCAGGCGTACACCGCCGGTATTTTGGGTTTCAAAAAATGTATAGGCAAGGTCTTCTGTATCTGTTATGACCAGGGTAACATTAATGTCACCAAAGTTGATACATTCGAAAACATCTATGTCCCGAAATTCAAAAATATCTTTTTGTGCAATACTTTTCAGATAGGACAGATTGTACTTTATATTTTGAATGCTGATACTAGACGTATATTCAATACCGCTCTTAAAATTCAGGTCTTTTATTCGCTGAATGAGTAGTGCAGTTGTTATTCTTTGTTGTCCATCTATTATTTTTAATTGTCCCTTATCATTATGGATGATGATACTGCCCAAATAGTACAAAGGACTATTCTCTTTTTTATTTTGATGGTATTCGATTAAATCTCTTAGTAACTGGTTAATCTGTTTTTCTTTCCAAACATAGGGGCGTTGATATTCCGGTATGCTTAACTGCCCTTTTATTTGTGTGCCGGGAATAACTGTCTCCCTACTTTGTAGCAGTTCTGGCAAAGTGCAACTTGCAACCTGTATGTCGCTTTGCTTCGTTTCACTCATATCCCACTTACTTTTATTTTTCCCGTCACCGCACTATCTATCAGAATGGCTTTGTATTCTTTTAGCTTTTCGATTTGGGTTTGTTGCAATTGTATGGACTTGTTAATTTGTTCTCTTTTTTTTACAATAAAATTTAATATTCTACTTTGTTCGATAATAGGGGGTAATACAACTAAGAGTTTAGACAATAATTCAATATTTATCACTCCCATTGTTCCTCCGCGGGACAACTTGTTGAACTGACTAAAACAAAGCTCACTAAGAAGAACTTCATGTAAAAAAGATGGAGATATTTTACTTAATTTAGGAGTCATTTTAATTAGCCTAGGATTAATAATTCCTTTTTCAAATTCTTTAGGAACAAGAGCAATTTTACCGAATGTACCAACACAACTAACTAATATATCGTTTTCAAAAACTTCATACCTTTTCATTCTATCAAACTTTCGTTTTGAGATATAATAATCACCTATTGTCAAGTCGTTAGGAATTACTTGTTCTTGCCCATATATCTTAAATCCCTTTTTCTCATATTCATCTTTTACCAAAGAAGAACCGAAAGGTCCAGAAATTATTTTTTCAACTAAATGTTTCAATTTCTTCACCTCCCAGTGCTCCGGTATCTCCCCAATCCATTCCACCCCGGAATCTTTCAGTGGCACATCAGGATGTAAGCCTTTGGTGACTGCCTGCTGAATGAGGATTTGCTTGCGTTCTTTGAGTAAGCTGATGAGCTTTTCTTTTTGGATAATGGCTTGGTCTATTTTGGTCGTTTTTTCATCTAAGAAGTTGGCTATGGCGGTTTGTTCGGGGAGAGGGGGGATAAGAAAAGGAATTTTTTTCATTCTATCTTTTGATAAATCCCACTGACCAATCCTCACTCCATCCGATGCCTGTCCAAAAAAAGAAATATACTTTTTGCTTCTTATTGCAATATGAAAAAAATCAGGATAAATATCTTCGGTAAATTTAAATACATAGTAGGCAGGACTAACTATTCCTGTATGTTTTGATACTCCGTATGAACCTTGCCATGCCTTCATTTTATTCATTCCAAATTGACCTTTTTCAAGCAGTTTGTAACCTGAAAGGTCATCTGGTATAAAGTTATGATTGCCATCATCATTTTCAGTATCACGAACAATGACTCCTTTTTCTCTTGTAATTGAAAGTAATTTTTTATCAGGATAATTTTTTTTTGATATTGGTCTGAGAATATTGCCAAGTCTCTCCACCTTCCAGCTACTTGGAATTTTCTCCAGCCACTCTATACCAGAATCCTTATAAGCCGGATATTTGTCTGCACATGATTTATTTGATGTCAGGGTATTCATGATTTTTTTATTTTTTTGTTATACACTCTATGAAACTGAAGGCTTTGTGCACCGAAGTTAACAAGTAGTCCATCAGCTATATTATAAGCCTCGCAGTAGTTGATAGCTTGTGCCTTATGTACTCCTGCCATTTTTTCTATAGCTTTAATTTCAACCATCAGGCAACCTTCCACAAAAAAATCTACTCTGCGTGTACCAATATTTCGATTTTTATACGTCAAAGGCATCTCCATTTCACGTTCATGCAGGATGCCATTTAGGTTGAGTTCAATGCTTAATGCTCTCTGGTAAATGACCTCCTGAAAACCATTGCCCAACTGGTTGTGCACCTCCATAGCACAACCTATAACCTTATGTGTCAGCTGATTTATCTCGTTTATCCTGTCCATTCTGTCATCTATAAAAATCTTGTTAAGGACGCTTTAAATTATATTATTTTTTGTTGTGTGTACACAGCAGTCATCCTGTCCATCCTGCCATCTACGAAAATCCTGTTCAAGACAAATTTAAAATATCCATAATCAGTCCTTCATTCTCTTTTTCCAAATCCAGAATTTCTTTGCTGACTTCCTCAATAGACCGCAAGGCTTTATGCTGATAAAAATACTTATTGAAGCTGATCTCATAGCCGACTTTCGTTTTATCCAGCGTAATCCAGGCTTCCTCTACATGCGGTTTGACTTCCCGTAAAAAGTAGTCGTGTATATTTTCCGAAAGGGGAACCGTCTCATTATCTCTCAGATCACTGGCACTTTCGTATATGATGAATTCATCAGCCTTGCCACTTGGGTAATAACCATAATCCGGCAATTGAGCTTTTGTACAATCCAGATGGTGTAACAGTTGTTCCAGTTTATCCCCACTGATCTTTTGTGTTTTCTTGATGACCTTTTCAGCCGTCTCGTCATACTCACTTATTACGCTATAAATGGCATTTTTCTCGCTGCCGGTAAGTTTTAGCTTACTGGCTTTTAGCTCCTTATTGACCAATGTAGAGAATACATTAAAGTCATTAAATTCCTCTGTACCGATCGCTTCCATGAGCTGTGTGGCTACATCCAGTAAATCTTTCTGCTTTTGCCAGGCAGCAGGACTCGTCAGTGCTTTACGCTTCTTAGCATTCAGTTCGATAGTATTCTTTTCGCACCAGTCCAGTATATCTTTTTCAAGTGTAGCCAGGTCAGTATAAACTTGCTCGCCATAGGTTTCATACGCCCATTGCATCGGCTCTTTAATGGTTTTATTAAAACGTAGTTCTGCAATACGTTCTGCTGTAAATTGAGCTTTTAGTCGGGCAGGCCGGTCTATGGTGACTTTATAATAGCCAAAATCGCTATTGTTGAATACCTTCGCTGCCAGTCCGTCCTCGCCTTCCCTTTCTATCGCTTCAAAATTCATATAGGCATTCAGGATGGCTTTGATATGTGTGGGGCTAAGTTCGCAGTTTTTATTCCCTAAGTTTTTACGCAATTTTGAAAATTGCCCGGAAGCGTCTATCAGTAAGACTTTGCCTTTTCGCCTGGGGGATTTATGATTACTCAATAGCCAGATATAGGTGGTAATCCCTGTATTATAAAATAGATTATTCGGCAGTTGGATAATACAATCCAGCATGTCATTTTCAATAATATATCGTCTGATATTGCTTTCTCCACTCCCTGCATCACCCGTAAATAAGCTGGAACCATTATGCACCGAAGCAATACGAGAACCCAAAGGACTTTGAGATAATGGCTTCATTTTATTCACCATTTCCATCAGGAAAAGTAATTGTCCGTCGGAAGAACGAGGCGTAGCATCCACATCCTCTTCTGTTTCCCAATAGTCTTTCAAAGTAATGATAAAACGTGGGTCAATCACATCTTTTCCGTCTTTGATGTATTTCAGTTCACTATTCCAGGACTTGCCATAAGGCGGATTGGACAACATAAAATCAAAGGTATTGCCCGAAAATTCATCGGTAGAAAGTGTAGAGCCTACCCGTATATTTTCAGGATTATTGCCCTTTATCATCATATCCGATTTACAGATAGCATAGGTTTCGTCGTTGATCTCTTTGCCATATAAATAGACATCGCCCATCGCTTTTATTTCTCCGGCTTCATCTTTGATAAAGTTCTGCGATTCCGTGAGCATACCCCCGGAGCCACAAGCCGGATCGTAGATGGTCATCACAGGTGGCAACTGGTCTTTAATCGGCTCAAAGACAATATGTGTCATCAGGTCAATGACTTCACGAGGGGTAAAATGTTCTCCGGCTTCTTCGTTATTTTCTTCATTGAATTTACGAATGAGTTCTTCAAAGACATAGCCCATGCCCAGATTGGAAAGCGGCGGTAGTTTCCTGCCCTCCGGGTCTTCTTTGTCTAATGGAGTCAGATTGATATAAGGTGAGGTGAATTTTTCCAGTACATCCAGCAATACGTCTTTACTAGCCATGTGCCGAACCTGGCTTTTGAGCTTGAATTTCTCTATGATCTCTTTTACATTGGGGCTAAAGCCATTCAGGTAGTCTTCAAAATTAGCTTGCAGGATTTGCTGACTATTGGTAGCGGTATTATGTAGTCGCTGTAAGGTCCATTCGCTGGTATTATAGAATACATAGCCGCTGGCTTCTTTTAGTCCGCCTTCTTCCCATTCGGTAAAGCCTGCTTCGTCTCGCTGAAATCTAATTTCCTCCATCACGGTTTCTTTGGTCGGTTCCAGTAGTGCATCCAGCCTACGCAATACGACCATCGGCAGTATTACGTCTCTGTATTTCCCCCGTACATATACGTCTCTGAGACAGTCATCGGCAATGCTCCAGATAAAGGAAATGAGTTTGTTATGGACTGATTGATTCATTGGTTTTTGTTTGATTACCAGATAAACAATTCCTTTTAATATATTGCTATCATAGGGATTTAATCAGAAGTTGTTATTTTTTCTTTAATATTACAGAACTGAGAGGTAAATAAGTTTTCATCTTATCAAGTTGAAACTCAAGCTCTATATAGTCCTCTCCTGCATCTGTTAATATCACATGACTAGTACTACTCGAAGAAAAATTACCTCTAAGCGTCAAATATATATAGGTTCTTTCATAAGGACTGAAATAATCAAAAGACTGGCCTATAAGTGGAATAAAAATGTCACCATACTTTTTCATGAATATTGATTTTGCATTTAATTAATTGGCTATGTGTGGAAATTCCTTTAGAGCTTATTATCAAATCGCTACAAAACAAATGTAAAAAACTTATGGGAGTTAGCCAACAATAAGGAGATACTATGTCACAAAGCAAATTGTAATCCTTCGCAGGAAGTATAGATTGGACAAATTTAAAAATTCAGAATCGAACACTCTGGCACAATCAGTCCGACATAAATGGCACTCTACTCCGACTTAAACTATCCCCCACAACAAGAACCTTTATTCGCAGAAGTAAAGAGATTATAGAGATTCCATAAATCAATAGAGCCATTCTCTGCTCTGCTGAAATACTTGTCCTTATAATACTCCTTCACGACTGTACCAATCTGATTATCTCCGAAGGCTAATTCTGGAATATCTGACTTCACCTCTTTAGGTAAATATTGATACATCTTAGCCCTGCCTACCATGTGAGCAAATTGCTGTTCAGACAATTCATAATCTTTCATACGCTCGTAATGTTCCAGGCTGGTATCTACATTAAAATTGCTGAGAAGCTCACGTATCTTAGTACCTAACTCTGCTGGACTACTCACACGAATATTACCCATATAGCCATCCGTAGAAATACAGAGATTCGTGCAGACAGATACCTTAAAGCCGATAAAGACTTTGAACTTTTCAATGCCTTTATAGCTGTACAGATTTTCATGATTCAAGGCTCTTACACCACCTACGGTCAGGCTCAATATCTGTCCATTTATCTCATTCGTGATGTCTGGAATTTCCATCAGGAAAGCCATACGCTCGTAATAGACGGTCTTTTCTTCAGGTAGTAGTTCCGCAGCCTTTTTATCCTTTGCACTCGGCACACGTCCTTTGACGGGATGAGAGAGCCGGATAGCGGGTGTATCTACATTGCTGAAAATATCCTGTGTGATTTCATAAGTCGTATCAATAAATTGCTGAGGACTGATTATCTGCTCATTGTCCTTCACAAAGACAGGAATGATATGCTGATTTCTCATTTCATCCAAAGCAATAGCCTGTGTATTAGACTCCAAAAATCTGAGGTCATGGACAGGTGTAGTTTCGGGGATTACTCCATTTTGATTAAGCGTTTGTACTTCCATTTTGTGCTACTTTTTTGTTAGATAATTTAGTGATAGATAGTTTTTTGGATTTAAAATGTTCTTCCAGTTCATCGTAATAATCAATGTACTGATGATACAATTTGGTCAGACTTTCCAGTGATTTACAGGCTTTTATCTTCTTCCTGACGACGGATAAATCTGTCCCTTCATTACACCAGGCTTTGATTTTTTCACCTGTCTCAGCAGTAATGACAAACTCCGGCTTATCCATAAATAAACCAGTCCTGTCCTTCGTAGAAGTGGCATTATGTTTCAAATCCAGTTCAAAGACGAGGGTAAATTCATAGTCCATACCGTCTCGTGTCACGCCTTTCAGACCGACTTTCTGAGGAATGTGTTTGCCATCTCTCTCCGTCATCACATAGTCTTGCTTAGAGCGGATTGTGCCGATAATATGGCATTTACTCTGGAGCATCCTTTGTGTGAAAGCATTATGCCTTGGCGTCAGCTTGCCCCAATTGGTAAAGCTATTACCGGTCATATTGCTATGAATTTGGAGAATACCTTCCCATTCATGCGAGATAGAGTCAATAATGATGACTTCCATATCGGCAGCTTCACAAGTCTCAATAGCCTTGATGTAGCGTTCAGGGGTAAATGGAGGCTCTAATGGCAGCACATTAAAGTCTCCAAGATGAGCATACAGATCAGATGAATTATGCTCTGTGTCAATGACCACGACTTTGTTCCAGTCACCAGTCAGTCCGTAGGCTAAGAGTAAGGCGGAATAGGTTTTACCTGCTCCACTTGGCGATTGTAATGCCATCCGTATCTTAGCTTTCTTGCGCTCTGATTTACGTAATTGCATAAGCATTTAAGTTTTGAAATGATGTTATAAAAAAAGCCCTGACGGGATGCCAGAGCTGTATTACCTATGTAGGATATGTATATGCTGTGAGAGATTAGGGGAATTGGAGAATGTTATATATCTTTGGTTTAGTGATAACTTCGGGAGGACAGGCTTACTGTTTTGAGTTCTGAACATTTATCATCATACAGATGAAATATATACGCACCTTTGGTTCGTATATCCAGTTATTGGCATAAATAAACAAGGCGTATGGCAAGTTATGGAATATTAATCGTTGCAATAATGAGTTTTGCCTTGTCATTATTTGTAGCGTATTACAATATTTACAAAAAGAGGACTGGGTTAAAGGTTATAGTTGGAGTTATAGGAATTGAGGGGAGTAAAAGGAAAAACAGGAAACTCTTCAAATATGGTGTTTGGGGGATAATAGTAGGTTTACCAGATGTTGTATATGATGAAATCTTGTTTGAGCAATCAATATTTGTATTAAATACTGGCAGTTTTACACTTAACAATGTAAAATTATCTGTTAATATGGAGAAAAAGTATTTCTCTGAACCATTGTATAAAGAAGCATACGTTAAGGATAATAACCAAGAAATTAAAGTAAAATATACAATTCATGATGACCGTGTTATTTTGGAGTTTGTAATTCCATACATTTTTGCAAAAAATCTTGCAGAAATACGAATTAACTATTTAATAAATAGGTTTATGATTAAAAATAATCTGAATGAAGATATTGCATCTGCTTCAGATAGTCTTATATCAACTTTAGAGATTTTAGTTTCGTCAGAAAATTCCAATAAATCTATTGAGTCAAATAATTATTTTATATTTATTAATCAAGGGTATAATGAATCTTTAGTGAAAAAAACTACACCTATGATAAATGAAATTAGAAAAGTAGAATTTCTTCTAAAGAAAAATAAAACTAAGAAGGACTTACTTGATGCGCTTATAGAAAGAAAATTTATTTCTGGATATGAGGAGTCTAAATTTGAATATTTGAGATGGAGAAGAAATAGAGCTTGGTGTTATCTCTACTATCTAACTGTTTGTATAGAAGAAGATAGAATTAGAAACGAAAATGAAGTACAGAGACTCCTACTTATTCCCGAAAATTGTATACCCATAGTCAATTTCCACAAAGAAGATAAATTCCTTCATCAGGATCTCGTGATTAATGACAGAGAAAAACAAATTAAAGAAAAATTTTATGTAAAGAAAGGGTTTAATATAACCAAGCGACTATAGCTAATGTGTTTACTATCTAACTGGTTTAAGAATGAAAATGTAATACTTATGCCAACAAAAACTATGACGCCCATGCAGCTAACCGCTTGCACAGTTGTGTCACACTAGATGTTACAGGCAACCCAAAAAGAGAAAAAGCAAAACATTATGAATACTACAGAATTAACCAACAAGGAGATACTTGCGCTTACTTATGAAGAAGTGCAAAAATCAGGTGCTTTACAGGAACAAAACTTAATTTTACAGGAAGATTTAAAGGATATTTCTACTAAGAATAATAATCTTTATCAAAGCGTCCTATATTCATTAGAAGATATATATTCGGTCAATGCTCAATATTTTGATTATGTAAAGCATCAAGGATTTATTAAATCTTACTATTATAATATTCGTACAATTTTTAAGTCTATAGTAAGCACCTCAAACTTGAATCTGCAAAAGTATTTCGT
>JAHDFX010000041.1 GCA_020627965.1 Saprospiraceae bacterium
CTGCCGAACTTAGCAATCTGAATGAGCTGACAAATTTAAGTATACACAGCAATTTGCTTAGTGGTTGTTATGTAAATGATCTAAGTAATTTTTGTAGTCAGTTATCTCCGGCATTTAATACCAATTCCTATATTTCTGATAATAATAATTTTGATACTGCCTGGGAAGATTTTTGTACCAATGGAACAGGAACATGCCCTTGTAGTTATACAGATTCACTGGCACTTGTAGCATTATACAACTCTGCTAATCTGGATGTCTGGACAAACAATTGGGATCTCAGCCAACCCATGCATACCTGGTTTGGAGTAACAACCAATTCAAGTGGCTGTGTTATAGAACTGAACCTGAGTAACAACAATCTTCGAGGAAAGATTCCAGAAGAAATCGGGAATTTAGCAAATCTGACGCAGTTAAATTTGAGTACCAATGTCTTGTTTGGTAATATCCCTGCCGAGATAGGTTATTTATCAAATCTAACTGCATTAAATTTAGAGGAGAACTCATTTGTCGGGTTTATCCCTTCAGAAATTGGTAACCTAGTCAACCTGAATGAACTCAACCTAGGTTACAACAACATTATAGGGCAGATACCAGTCGAGATTGGTAACTTAACTGCTCTTAGTATATTGGATTTTAGTAATAATGAGCTTACAGACACCATTCCTGCTGAATTAGAGAATTTGACTGATCTGACAGAACTATCCTTCAACAATAATAATCTGGCGGGGCAAATTCCCACAGAAATTGGTAACCTGACGAACCTCACAGTTATCAATCTAAATGGTAATCGGCTTAATGGCAACATTCCTGCTTCAATCGGAAATCTAAGTGATCTCGCCTACTTATACATTAATTACAATCAACTCACAGGCGCTATTCCACCTGCAATTGGTAATCTAAATAACCTGATTGAGCTTGAATTAGGATATAATGATCTTAGTGCTAATATTCCTGTAGAAATTGGTAATCTAAGCATTTTGTCCAAACTTATTCTAAGCGGCAATGATCTTAGCGGTAGTATTCCTCTCACGATTGGTAACATGAGTAGTTTATCCGAACTCTATCTGGATCGCAATAATCTTAGTGGTAGTATTCCTCTAGGAATTGGCAATCTGAGCAATCTCTCCAAAATTACTCTGTATTATAATAATCTTAGTGGCAGTATTCCTGTCGACGTGGGTAATCTACTAGCATTAAACTACTTAAACATAAGCCATAATCAACTCACTGGAAATATTCCTGGTGAAATTGGCAATCTGCCTGTTTTGAATTATTTGAGAACAAGCCATAATGATCTTAGTGGCTGCTATGACAATAACCTAGCTAATCTTTGTAATCAACTGGAATACAGCTCAGACTATTATATTTCTAATGGCAACAACTTTGATGCCCCCTGGGCAAACTTCTGCGATAGTTCGGCAGGTTCATGCCAAATACCTGATATTAATATTTGTCGATATAATGATTCTCTGGCACTGGTCGCCATATATAACGCTATGAATACGACCAACTGGGCTAATGAATGGGCACTGGATCAGCCCATTGATACCTGGTACGGGGTAAGTCTTAATTCAGATGGTTGTGTAACTGAGCTAAATCTGGATAATACGCTCTCTGGTGGAAGTATAGCAGCGGAAATTGGAGATTTAGGCAGTCTGACTTTCCTGAATTTGAACAATAACTCTCTTAGTGGGAACATTCCTGCCGAGATCGGTAATCTGGAAAATCTTGTATATTTATATCTCAGCAATAATAGCCTAACAGGTAATATACCGCCTGAGCTTGGCAATTTAAGCAATCTGACAGACCTAAGATTAAATGTAAACAATCTTAATGGTTGCTATAGCGCTAATCTTATGACCCTTTGCAGTCAGTTATATGCCAGTACCAATGCTTACATTTCAGATAATAATAACTTCGATGCCAACTGGGAAAGCTTCTGCAGTAATGGAATGGGCGGATGTAGTAATACCCCGGTCTGGCCAGGTGATTTTAATAATAATGGTATAGCAGAAATGTCTGACTTATTATACTGGGCAATAGTGCAAGGCAATACAGGTACTCCTCGCTCTGGCGCCGGTCTTGACTGGACAGCACAAAATTGTTTTGACTGGCCCAGTTCTGTTAATGGCATTAATAATAAGTATCAGGATGGAAATGGCGATGGTATTGTTGATAATGATGACCTGATGGCTTTGGTGCAAAATTATGATAGTATACACACTGTAATTCCAATAGATTATGGCTATAGTCCAATAACTTTCAGGCTTGAATTGGAAAGCAGCGTATCTGATGCTAATGCAACCACTAATACTTTTGCGCTCTACGTAGAGTCATCGTCGGGTACAACGCTAAGTATGCATGGACTAGCCTGTAGCATTGACCTTAGTGAAATAATTGGAATAAACAGCATCAGTCTGGATACTAGTGGCTCTTCCTTAGTCCCTGATATTTATTTCGACAAATATAATCCTTCCCTAAAAAGGCTTGATCTTGCTATTAGTCGTACCGATAATATCAATCGCTTACTTGGCGGAAGTATCGTAAAACTTATTGTAATAGAAGATGGTATGCAGGGTGGCGATATTGCCAAAGTAGCCGTCAATAACGGTATTCTGGCATCTATAGGTGATGGAGCTCTCGAAGATGAGGTCATTATAAGCCACGTAAACAGTTCTTCTCTCTATGCCACTTATGGTGGTATTGGCGCAGGAGTAAACCTTGAAGTAACAGTTAATAAAATCGATGAACAATGTAATATACCAGGGCAGGCATCTGTAGAAGCCGTCAGTGGAACAGCACCTTATACCTACAACTGGAGTACAGGAGCCACTGTTCCGACACTTAACAATTTGCCTTCAGGACAATACACCGTTACTGTTACAGATGCCAATGGACTGTATACCATTATTCCCATACAGATCAATGGTGCGATACAATTATATGATGATGCCGGCAACCCACTCTGCAATAATGACTGTTCTGATTTCCTCAAGCCTACAGGTATATTAAATAGTGGTTCATATCAGGCAGGTATCTATCTGGAGTCAGAAGTTCTTATTCCCTCCGGAAATAATGTAGAATTTAAAGCAGGAGAAATGATCGGATTGAAATCCGGGTTTTCGGTGCGAGCCGGAGCTTCATTTTCCGGCGAAATAAAGGATTGCGAAGGGAATTAAAATTAGCAGCATTTGAATAATATAAGTACCATGTAATACGCAAGCCGCAAAGCGAATTCATTAAATATAAAAGCAATCTATTCACCACAGATAGCACAGAGCAACATAATTAGAGAAATTTGTGTTTATCTGTGGTGAATAATAGGCTTTATTTTAAGTACTTAAGACATACTAACTTCTTCCTTCAGCATAGCAATGCCATCAGTGATCAAATCATGCAGATTAGGCTTCTGCTCCACCAAATCAAGTAAGTATGCCGTTATTTGCTCCTTCAATGCTTCATCTTTACTGATTTCCAGTATTTCTAAAGCCAGCAGCCAATCGTTGGTATAGGCTGATTTTATGGTTCTGAAAATAGCATTCAATTCCTTTTCATCACTGATATTTTCCTCTCTGAGTTTTCTGACCGTCCGGTAGTAAGCTTCCAAACGGATAGTTTTTTCTGATTTCACAGGCTGAACCGTCAGTACTTTGGAAGCTTCATATAGATTTGGGAAAGAATTGTAGTCGGCTGCACCAGCAAAGGCAGAAATAATTTCCTTCCCAACCGCCATATCGAACATACCATACTCAGGCATAAAAAGCACCTCGTCTTTATAGGTGACGGTACAGTCCTTTAAGCGAATCAACATTAGTTTGCCCTGTATGTTTCTTACACCTGTCACATTGAGCCCTTCGACTTTTATACCACTTTCAAACTCGAAAGACAGCCATTTCCCATCATAAAAATTATAAGCTTTTAAATCTACAGGTCCCATGTCTTCAATAGCAAGACTGATACGCTTCAATTTGCCTAATGGCGAAGAAAAACCCTTTGGATGAGCAGCTACACCATGCCCAATTAATTCCTGATTTCGATAAGCCAGAGCGGTTGATCCTTCTGTTTTAAAGAAAATCACTTCACGATCTTCGTTCATGATCATTCTGGAAAACTGACCAGATATTTGCAGCCCTGTACTCAGTTCTATAGTACCGACCATTTCTGAGTCGATCAATTTTTGTAAACCTTTGTATCCGCCTTTTCTAATGCTCATGGTCGTCGCATAATCCTCTAAGACCTCCATGAGATAAGAAAAGTCAGGGGTAACGAATAGTTGTGGTTGTGGTTTTGTGATGTCGAAATCCTGATAAGCGGCATCTATCGAATAAGGAATTTTATTGACTTCGCCACTCATACACCATTTGCTTTCTCCAATGGAAGATAATAAGCCAGCCCCATAAATTTTCGGATTTTCTGTATCACCAATTAGCCCATATTCTACACTCCACCATTGTAAATTTCTCATTTGCGCCATTTCAGACAACTCTACTTCCATTGCCTGAAGTCGGTCAACTTCAAGAGCTGCGGCTTCGATCTCTTTTTCAGGTGTTCCTTCTGCCTCTTTCAGAATAGATAATTTCCTGACTGCCTCATAAAGGTCTATATCGTGTCTGGACAAGATGGCTTTTGCGCCGAGCTCGCCCAATCTTCGCAGATACTCCGCATAATCGGGGTTAGCAATGATCGGGGCATGTCCGGCTGATTCGTGGATAATATCTGGCGCAGGTGTATATTCTATATTTTCGAGTTGGCGAATATCAGAGGCGATCACCAATACTTTATAAGCCTGAAATTCCATGAAAGCATTAGGCGGAATAAAACCATCTACCGCCGCAGCTGCCCAACCGATTTTTTTGAGAATACGATTCATGCCATACATGCTAGGAATAGAATCAATAGAAATTCCTGTTTGTTCCAGTCCGTTCACGTAGGATTCGTGCGCCATTTTCGACAAATACTGCACATTTTTTCGCATCACATATCGCCAGACCGCCTGATTGATAGGTGTATATCGCTCATAATCCTGTGGCTTGATAAATTGTTTGAGATGTGGCGGCAGCCTGTCTATCAGCTCATTGCTCTCGAATCCTTTTGTGTTGTCCATATTATTTTTTTACAAAACTAAGTGTTTTATGGGATAGATGCACGATCGTACTGGCCTTTTAGTCTAGCTCTGCTATTAAAATAAAAACCTAAAACATAACCGTCATGCCGGACTTGATCCGGTATCTCATAGGCGATGAAAAGTGATTTTAGAAGCAACCCTTCTGAAAAAAAATCGTGCTAAACCCTAACCAGTGCCGTATAGTTATCGGCAGAATCAAGTTCAGAATGACGTTCTCTTTTTGGGAATTTTAAGAATTCATACCTTTAATCGCACAGCTCGACTAAAGGCACTGATACGATGATTTATTCTATTAATACCTTACGGCTCAATTGTCCGCCATCATATTCAATATTCAGCAAGTATAAGCCTTTCGGCAAATGTTGTACGTTAAGTGTTTGAGAATAATTGCCCTGAACATTTCCTAACCTGATTTCATGTACAGACTGTCCTAGTAGATTCAGGACGGATAATTCTGCATTTTCAAGCTGAATGTTTTCTAATTCAATATTGAATAAACCAGTATTTGGGTTTGGGCGTACCTTGAGTTGCTTATCTTCCAATATTATATCTTCATTGGAAACCGGCGTGCAATCTCCACTATGAGGAATGGCTCCTATTTCACCAATAGTAAACTCGTAATGAATTTCAGAACCAAAATCGGCATTGAAAGTTTTAAGTGCAAAAGGTATATCTGCCCGGAAAATAAAGGCAGAGCCATTGCCTTGCGCTGTATTTGCCCACCATTGAAGTCCATCACCGCCAGTATCGAAAATACGAAGGATATAACAATTTGGTGTTAGGTTAACTTCGTCTTCATAAGTAGAATTATTACCTAATGAGCCAACAGCTCTTTCAGAAATGACATTTCCATCTGAATCCGTTAATACATAGCCATTTTCATAGCCTCTGTTATTCGTCTGAATACGTATTTTCAGGTCGGGCGGGAAAGTCGCATTGGGTACTTCAAAAGTTGAGCTTAATTTATCATTCAAAGAATTATCATCCATTCCGCCATTAACACTAATGATTTCGGCATTGAAAGTTTTATCATTTTCATCGTATTCTGACCAAACTATGGAAGGCAGAGCAACTTCTTCAGACTCCATAAAAGCCAGGTTGCCTGTCCAGGTAAATGTGCAAACGCCACTGCCATTTACACCGTACTCAATAATGGCAGAAGTCAATGGATTTTGCCCTTCATTTTTCAATTTGATGACAGGCTGACCACAGGCAGGATTGACACGTTTGTGCGCATCCGCTGTACTAGGTTGAATGATGTCTTCTAATGCCCCGTCATTCACGAAATTATTATCTTTATAAGTGACCAATTGTATACTATAAATATAGCTTGGCTGCTGGGCACCATTCCAGAAATAGCTTTCCATATCCACATTAATATCGGCAGTTTGTCCGGCTGTTACATAGGGCGTCAGGTCATGCTCAAAAGCATAAGCTTTATCGCCCGGACACCAATTGGCTCTATTATATATCCAGGTTCCACCTTGTGGATATATTGGATTAAAACCACAGTCATCACGCCAAATAGACTGTTCGGCGATCTGGTTTCCGTCCACTTTTACATAATAATCCCTTTCACAAAATTCGGCGCAATTTACATTATTATCGAAGCCATGCCCACTGATCGTTACCCGTAGTTTTGCACTGCTCATATCAGTTGGCATATCCAGTGTTTTTTGAGGGAAATTATTATTTTCAAAAGCAAAGCCGCCTGTTAAATAACTGCCACTGCCCTGATAAACATTTTTAATACCAATAACTTCACGAGCTGGCGTTCCTTCTATAAATTTGAAATCCAGCGTAACTGAAAAACCGCTCGACCAGCCATCATAAAATGCCCGAATCATTACATCATCACGCAATAGATGTACAAAATCGGTAACATCGAAAACGTACTTGTGTTTCCAATTATTATTATACCCTTGCTGATTAGTTGCCATATAACCACCATAAGGTGTAATCACCCTTCCCAATTCAAAGGACTCCATGACTTCAAAAACATTCCAGATAGTATCCATTGTAATGGTATCAACAGTAAGCACTGTAGAATCAAAAGCACCTGTTGGAATACGAGCTTCTATCTTTGTGGTATAATCCCAGTCGCTACATCCACCGGAAGCACAGCCCATAGTGTATTCCATCAATATTTTATTGTATGTCACAGAGCCATCCGGGAAAGTTCCCATTTGCTCGTAAGGTCCATACCATGTCATATCTACTGCCTGATGTACAGAGACCGTAGTGGTATCTCCGGGCGCAGCATGCGTAATGGAAGTATTGAGTAAAAAGGTTAATAAAGCAATTAAAGTCAGGTAATGTATTTTCATAGCTAATGTTTTTTGATATAATCAATAGGCAAAAATAATTAATATTTTCTAACAATACTTCGTATTGTATTCTAAAACTGTTGTAGGTTTTCTCTCAGGGTTTCAGGATTTAAGAGTTTTTCAAAGTCTTCAACGAGATATTTTCCCATTTCTCTGGCTTTTAGCCAAACTTTGATGCGTTCGTCCGGCTCTTTAGCGTAAGCGTAGAAGTCTTTAAGGTCGGTTAATTTCTGATTAGGCAACATCTGAACAAATTCAGGTGAAGGGTATATTAATACCGTATTATGATGATGTTTTGAAAAACGGAAAGGATTTTTTTTGTCGAACCAACCTGGCTTAATATAGCCAAAGAAGTGCGGATATAGAACCAGTTTATCGCCTATATCGTATTTAAAATCAAGATGATAATCTACAATGCCACCATCCCAGCAATCATGTCCATCAATAGAAATAGGTTCCATAATTAAGGGAATAGCTCCGCTTGCTCGTAAAGCAGGCAGCAGGTTCTCTTCCGTCAATAGTACTAGCTCAGAAGCTATACCATCGTCTAATATAAGTGTTTGTTCGGCATTGGAGAAAGTCAGTCTTTTTAGGTGCTTGCCGATACTTTTCCGATACAGCCAATGTTGCAGGAACATTTTACCAAACTTGTATTTTAGGTTTCTGTTCGTATTGGTTTTAAAAGTATTTAAGTCTTGTGAAACCTGTATATGTAGTTTACGCTGTGTATTGCTTAAAATATGTTGTGTTCCGTTTCCAAGTGTATTAGTAATTAATTTCCGGCATCCTTCTGTTACCTCATTCCATGAAGCGTCCTCTGAATATCTTTGATGAATATATTCGTAAGACAAACGATGCATCGCCTCTACAGGATCATTATGCGAATAAGTCATGGAACGCCAGGCGCCGATAGAAGCACCGATAAAGTGAATGGGCTGTTCGTGTTCTTTCAGGAAATTTTGCATCATGTACAAGTCCAGATGATACAGGATTATCCATTTAGGTCCGCCGGCTGCCGCTGCAAATACTTTTATATCTTTCGGTTGCAGCCCTTTTTCCATGAGCCTGGCATAAGCCTTTTCCCCGGCTTTGATGTGTAGGTGTTTTGTTTTCAATGCTTTCTAATATATTTCAATATTAATCCTTCGGCATCATAGGTTTCATTGCCTTCCAGCTTACCTTTTCGCCTTTCTATAACTTGGAAACCTTCGTTCAAATAGAGTTGAATAGCAGGCTGATTGCCCGATAAGACCTCAACAACTACCTCATTCTCAAATTTTTCTATGGCAAATCGGAGCAGGCTGCGCCCTACACCTTTCCTGTAATATGCCGGATCGACGTATAGCCAGGTAATTTCATCTTTTTCAAAAGAAACGAAACCGACCACTAAGTCATCTATAAGTGCAACAAAGTGTCCTTCACCAAAGAAGCCTTCATTCTTTGCTGTTTGTTCCAGATTCAGGAATGCCCCTAAATCAACAGAACCTGTTAGTTCATCGATACGGGCTTTATCGTGAATTTCGCAGCATCGTTGCCAGTCTTTCTCCATGTATGGTCTTATTGTTATCATTTTAATAGATAACTATTTTTCGATACATTATTGAACCTTCTACCTCGATAGTTATAAAATACATACCTGCTTCTAAGCCATTTGTTTCTATTTCAATAGATTGAAAACCATTGGTCTGTCCTTGATAAATATTTTTTAATTGCTGACCAGCAAGATTGAAAAGGTCAATATTAACTGGCAGGTTTCTTTCTGTTTCAAACTGTATTTGTACCATATTTCCCGTAGATAAAAAGTTCGGTATTATCTGCACGTTTTTCAGCTCATCGATATTATTTGTGTTAATAAAACCAACTGGTTCAAAAGACACACCAGCAGAATTTGAAGTGCAAGTATAGCCAGGATTGTAAGCACGTACTCGCCAGTAATAAGTGAAGCCTTCCTGCCAGACATCAGGAATATTTATCGCCGTATCTGACGTAATCATTTCTGCCACTTTAAAAGTAGGATTAAAATTGGGTAAACGATTAGCTTCAAAGTAATAAGTTGTAGCATTAGGTACACTCGTCCACTTAAAATCAACCGCTTGTATACCTCCAACAGCGAAACCTATCGGTTCCAGTTCAGCAGGTGTAACAGAAATGGGTGTATTTTCAGGGTCTTGATTATATAAATGCCCTGGTTTTTGGTCGATCAGATTGGCACGCATAGCTCCTGCCTGTTCTGGTGTGAAATACATATTGCAGGCATCATTGGCATAGCTCATGAAGTTCCCGCCATCTGAGCGAAAATCCACTCCATCAGGGTCTTTTTGAAGTTGATTACTTTATCCATCTGCATTACAGGCAAAGCCCTGACTCAAATAATCTGGCGGTGTATCACAGAAACCATCGGCAGCAGTTGTGCAATTGGTACGTGCTACCAACTCTACTTCCGCTGTATCAATAATGATGGTATCTGGATTAAAAACGGGTTTGAATAAAGTATAATTATAATAAACCTCAGTAGGAGTAGGATCACTATAACTATACAGGTCGCCTTCCCAACCGAGGAAAGTATGCTGTACAGAAAGATTGTGCCCGATCTCATGTGCCCAGGTATGTGAGCCTGGTCCCATATTCCCATTCCGCAGTGCAATACCATCGGCAGAAGGCAGATTATAGCCGCCTGAACCAGCAGCTACAGAGACATAATAACAGTTGATCGTATTAGGGATATTATTCAAGGTCATCATCTCATAGCCGTCCTCGATATTATCATGATTATACCAGGATGAATTATCAATGTAATTGAATTCTCCTTCCAGGAAAAACTGGATATTGGATGGTTCAAAATCTTCATTGAGCTGACAGAAATCGTCAAGAACAGAAGCCACAGGGTAATAGCCGCCACCAGCATCTGTTCCTAGTATATGAACGGTTACAGGTACATACAGAGTAGTATCTCCTCCACGTTGAAAATTATCTGAATTTTGCTGATAACGTTTTAGCCATTCTGATTTGTAAGGCGGGGTTGCACAGTGCTGGATTATTTGTGCTGACAGGATTGTACCAAAGAGACTGATGATTATAGTAATGTAAATATGCTTCATAGTAATATGATTAGGCTTTTAACTTGCTTTTTTCAATAAGTCATTAATATTGTACTTCTGATACTTTTTTTTATTTTTTGTATTTATTAGAAAGACAAAGAGCATCGGTATCCGATGCTCTTTGCGTATAATAACATAAAGTCTGGGCAATTGTATTATTGTCCGATAATTAATTTTTTCTGAATGGCACCTTCTGCAAAATCGATACTAACTACATACATTCCAGCAGGGAGATTTTGTGTATTGATAGCAAAACGATTCAAGGAAGCCGCTAAGTTTACATTTTCGCTGTATACTCGCTGGCCCTGTACATTGTAAAGATTCAAAGTTCCTTCCATTGCACGACTGCTCTGCAATTCAATATTAACAGATTGCCCATTAAGAACTGGATTAGGGGATACATTGAAACCTTCGAGTCCTTCTATATCTTCATTAGCAACAGTCCAATCAGCTGTCATAAAATCAGCCGTTTCTGAATATGGCGCACAAGTATAACCAGGATTAAGTGGTTTAACTCTCCAGTAGTAAGTTTGGTTCGGCTGTAATACATAGCTAAAATGCTCGTTTACAGTAGCAGTAACTTCCTCTACAGTAAAGGTTGGAGAGAAAGCAGGTGTACGGTTAATTTCAAAAATGTAAGATGTTGCATTACCTACAGGAGTCCAGTTGAAGTAAACTTCATCATATGCCCTTAGTGCTCCATCTGGTGGCAAGTAAGCAGAAGAAGTTCCTGTGATGTCTCCCATTTGAGCAGGGACTGGCAAATTATATAAGTCCTGACGTAAATTATCGATTAATGCTTTCATAACATCTACCTGATTCGCAGTAAATTTGCTCACACAGGCATCATTTGAGTATGACATGTAATTTGTGCCATCTGGTCTGAACTGTACTCCATCAGGATCAATTTGATTACAACCTTCTCCTTGCGGATTACACTGCCAGCGATCAGAAGAATAATCTGGTGGTGTATCACAAATGCGGTCACCTTTAGTTGTACAATTTGAGCCATCTACCTTTTCTGCATTATTCATCTGTGTATTGCAATTCAAGCCGCTACCTTCATGCCCAAAGAACGTATGCGGCAGTCCGAAGTAGTGTCCTAACTCATGGATCAGTGTAGAACCACTCCAACATACAGAAGATACCTGAATAAGATCAGGCGAACCAACAGTTTGCTGGTAAATAGCAGAACCTTTATATACTCCGCAGAGATCCTGTCCGCTAACAGCAGAATGAACGAAAATATTTACTGTACTGGCAACGCTATACAACAAATCAAGTGTTCCGTCTGAATTTGGATTAGAATTAAAAGTACTGTTATCATGATACTCTATACTATTCAAATACAGGTTCATGCCATATTCTGCATATTTCTCACTGGTTTCACAGAATACTTCATATACAGAAGCATCTGAGACTCCACCCGAGCCATCGCTATTACGGAGTACGTGAATAGTTAGTGGCATGGTATAATTATTTCTTGGCGAGTATGTGCCATTAGCAACTTCTGCCGACACTCTTTCCAGTATAGAAAGCATATTGGCAGGATATTCAGATCCACACCATTCGGCAGGTTTTTCATTTTGGGCAAAACCAACAAAGGGAAGTGCCAGTAAGATAAGAAGACATGATAAGTTAAAGTTTTTCATATTCAATTTACTTTTATCACTATTACTAGAAATAAACATTTATTTTGAAAAAGCGTCAAAATAAAGCTTCATATATAGCAATGGGAAGACTAATTATTAATTTATACAAAATTAGCAAAAAAATCGTCATTATAATGTCGAAAAACAGACAATTGTTTTGCCTATATGCGAATAACCTATCTAAACTTTTGCTCAGTCCTTTTAACAATACTCCGTATTGGTTTTTGCTTTTATCAGTCAATTGTAAATCGACATAAAGCTCATACATACAGTATGTTGACAATCAGGATATTCGCTTTAGTTTTTTCATTAGGTAATATTTTTGAGCGTTTGCAGAATACCCACATGCTCAAAAAAATAAAATCCATTTTTCAGATTTTTTATAATTTATTGATCGTCAAATGACATTATATCTTAAACGAATGCGGAGCATTCTCAATATCAATACGGAGTATTGTTTAATATACTGAGTATTTAATAGAACTTAAAATAAGAGTATGTTTAAGTTCTATCACTCATGTACAAAAAAAATGTCTATTTTTGCGAATCTTTATAATAAGTACCATAGGTACTTAATACAAACCAAACATATTTAAATATTTATAAAAATGAGTAAAGTAACTGTTGTAGGAGCTGGCAATGTAGGAGCTACCTGCGCTAATGTACTGGCACATGCCGATCTCGTTAAGGAAGTTGTACTTTTAGATATAAAAGGTGATTTCGCAAAAGGTAAGGCATTGGATACAAACCAGCAGGGTCCTATTGATTATTATAGCACAAAGACGACTGGTACAGATGATTACAAGGATACTGCAAATTCTGATATTGTTGTTATCACGGCAGGTATTCCACGTAAACCAGGTATGAGTCGTGATGACCTGATTTCTACGAATGCGAAGATCGTTTCTTCTGTTACAAAGTCGATCATGGAACATTCTAAGAACCCGATCATCATTGTGGTATCTAACCCACTGGATGTAATGACTTATGCAGCATTTAAGGCTTCTGGCCTTCCTTCATCTCGTGTTTTTGGTATGGCTGGTATTCTTGATACTGCCCGCTATCGTGCTTTCCTATCAATGGAATTGAACATTTCTCCTAAAGATTTTCAGGCTGTACTGATGGGTGGACATGGTGATACTATGGTTCCTCTGCCACGTTATACGACTGTTGCTGGTATTCCTATCACTGAATTGATCGATGGCGACAAGCTGAATGCTATCGTTGAACGCACCAAGAAAGGTGGCGGAGAATTAGTGAAATTAATGGGTACTTCTGCATGGTATGCACCTGGTGCTGCTGCTGCACAGATGGTACAAACCATCTTACGTGATGAAAACCGTATTTTCCCATGTTGTGCTAAGCTAGATGGACAATATGGTATTAAAGATATGTTCCTTGGAGTTCCTGTAAAACTAGGGAAAGAAGGTATTGTACAAGTTTTAGAACTGGATTTGAATAAAGAAGAAATGGCATTGTTGCATAATTCTGCAGATCACGTTCGTAAAGTAATGGATACTTACGAGAGTATGAATATTTCGTAGCTAAGAACGTGTTTAAGTTTCCCTCAATTGGCTACAAGTGGCAAATTTAAACACGTTCTAAGTATAATTCACCACTAAGGACACGAAGCAATTTCTTTTTGTGAACTTCTCGTTATAAAAGTCCTTAGTTTTCTTAGTGTCCTTAGTGGTGCAACATTAGTCCATTCAATTACCTTTTTTTATAGCCTCAAATTCTGCTTTTAGTTCAGCCTTATCTATTGGTACTACACCTACTTTCTCACAGACTATTCCTCCACCAAGATTGGCTAACATGACCAGGCTCTGCTTGTCCATTTTTGTAGCTAATCCAAGTGCAGCAAGACTAACAACGGTATCTCCGGCACCACAGACATCAGCAATATTTCGAATATGGGCAGGTATAATGAAACCTCCATTATAATCATCAAAATACATACCTTTATCCGATAAGGTGATTAACACATAATTGACACCAAGTTCAGTACGAATATATTGAGCAGCCTGACGTAAACTATCTAAATTCTCTGCCTCAACAGGAAAACTAACCATAGACTTTATTTCTCTTAGGTTGGGTTTAAATAAGGTTGCCCGACGATATTCAAAGAAATTCTTTTCTTTAGGGTCTACTACAACAGCAATGTCCCTTCTTATTGCATCTGTCAAAATACTTCGAATAACATGCTGAGTCAGTACGCCTTTATTATAATCCTGAAATAAAATGACATCAATATTATTAGTTTCCAGAATATCTTTAACCTTGCTTAAAAAGTCTTTTTCCTCTTTTTCGTTAATATTGTCCTGCTGTTCCCGATCTAGCCGGATCAATTGATTCCCTCGAACCATGACACGTGATTTGATCGTCGTTATACGGTCTTTTGAGCGCAATACTCCTATTTTTGACAGCTTGTGTTCTTGAAGCATTTTATTCAATACATCACCAGCCTCATCATTACCTATAATACTACACAAATAAGGTGTAGCCCCCATAGATTTTAAATTTAAAGCTACATTAGCAGCTCCCCCAAGCCGATCGTCGGTCTTTTCAATATCTACGATAGGAACAGGAGCTTCAGGTGAGATTCGGGATGCTTCCCCACATAAATAACGATCAACCATGCTGTCTCCTACCACTAACACATTAACATGCCTAAAAGCATTAAAAATGTCACTTATCGGTTTCATCACTCCAAATGTAAAAAATTACTCTTTACTCAAAAAAGCAAATCTAGGTAAGCAATGAAAAATCAACTATTTAGATTTATTCCAAATAACTTAATCAGTTATTTTCTTAACAGCTCTAGTCATTTCTCTTTTGCCTGGTGGCCCAGGTAGTGCTTCTATGGTAAAGCCCACTGCCTTCATCGTTCTTTTGACCACTCCTTTTGCGCAATATGTGGTCATCACTCCCCCAGCCTTTAGAGCATCATACATGGTTTGCATAATAGGTGCTTCCCAGAGTTCGGGTTGAGCATTGGGTGCAAAGGCATCGAAATAAATTATATCGTAAGCATCTAAGTCGGCAATGTCTTGAAATGTTTGTTTTCTTTTTGTTAATATAAAATGAGGTTCAATATTGATTGGAATTTCCCAGTCGCATTGGTGTAATTGCCGGAATATATTTCCTGTTTTTTCAACATTTATAAGTTCAGCATAATTCAATTGTTCAGCTAATTCGGGTGGTATCGGATAAGCTTCTACTGCGGTATAATGAATGGTTAAGCCCATTTTTTCTGCTTCCAGACAGGTCATCAAAGCATTGAGTCCGGTTCCAAAGCCGATGCCCAATATACTGAGTTCTTTTTTGCTGCTTGCCTGATGCCGTAAACCTGCATTGATAAAAACATGCTCAGTTTCCTGTACTGCTCCGTACTTAGAATGATAGCTGACGCCAAATTCTTCTGCCATGATGGAGTGTGAGCCGTCTTGTGTTTCTATTATGGTGCGCATGTTCAGTTTAAATACATGTTGTAAACGATTCCTCTGTACAGGACAAAAATCTATTTCATTATTTTATTGAAACAGACCGGGTGAATCAAGATTATCTTTCAGGTCAGTTATAGTAATTTCCAAATGAGCAGCTTCATAGGTACATTCACCATTTCGGATAAGAATAAGCTGCGGAGATTCATGATAGACATCAAAAGTATCTGCTACTAGTTGGCTTAAGTCTTTTTGAGCAATTACATCTAAAGTATAAACTTCTAATTCTTCTGGTTTGAAATCCCAGTTTTCTGCTAGGCGAAGCAAGGCTAAATGACTCAGATCGCAACGAGGACTATGCTTAAAAATGATACAGGGAACATCCGCAGAAAGCTTAATCACTTTTTGCAAATGTTCCCTGTCTGTTAGTAGTTGAGATAACAAACTTATTCAATCACATCGTCAGACGTGATAACATTTGTAATATTATCAATACCGATAGAAAGGTTTGTAGGGCATCCCATTTTACGGCTACATGAAGAAATGGCTGTTACAAATGCGAGTAACATGATTATTGCCATCAGGCCTTTCAATTTTCTTGCTTTCATAATTTAAAATATTTTGTTCTATAAAGATTCAGGATTTTGCTCATAAAAACAATTTTCCACCTCTTTTATTATATGTTTTTGACACAGAAATGTCAGTATTGCCCCCTATTAATTGAATTTATGATTTCTTTAACGGAGTTTCGTTGATTCGTGATTCGTTGATTCGTTGATTCGTTGATTAATTAACTCAATCACCAATTAACCCAATAACTTAATTAACTTAATACTCCAAATTAACTCAATCACTTAGTCTTCGCCCCTACGAAATGGCTACTCTTCACCTTGAACAAGACATTAAAGGTCGTCAATGAGCCGTATATACGGGTAATATACTGTTGAAGATTCACTTTCTCTTCATCATCCAGATTTTTACTGCTGTTGATACGTTGTTCCATTACACGAAGACGGTCACGTAGCATAACAATTTTATGAAAGAAAGTTTCAATAGGAATTTCTTTTTCTTTCAAGTCTTCTGAACCCGGCTTTAATACCAGTGTACCACCTTTCCAGTTATCTCCCAGTGGTACAATTTCCGTAACATCCGACCATTTTTTCAAAATAGTCATCAAAGATTTTTCTGCTTCTGTAAATGTGATCTCATCAGTAGGCTCAATACGCTCAATGATTTCCCATTCGCTGTATGATTTCCCGACGTCTTTTAGTCCATATAATTTGAAACTGACTTGATAACTTGCGTAATTCAGTTTCATGATAACACCTTCACCATAAGCAGGGTGTTTTACCCAGGAGCCTACTCCTAATAATTCTTCAGTGCTCATATTTGTTCTTTGTTTTTGTTAATCTAAGCTTTTTCATAATGGTCATCCCAATTCTTTACACCAGGATCACCTAATTTATCAACAGACTTGGCAACTAACATAGCTACCGTAGCATCACCGGTTACGTTGACGGTTGTTCTGCACATATCCAGAATACGATCAACAGCAAATATAAGTGCCAGACCTTCCTCTGGTACACCAATTGCGGCAAGCACAATAACCAACATCACCATGCCAGCACCCGGTACAGCAGCCGAGCCGATAGAAGCTAGAGTCGCTGTTAATACAATCGTCAACTGATCTCCAAAAGTAAGGTCTATTCCCATAGCTTGTGCGATAAATACGGCAGCTACAGCCTGATAAAGACTGGTTCCGTCCATATTGATGGTGGCGCCGATAGGCAATACAAAGCTGGTTACCTCACGCTCTACTCCAAGATGTTCTTCTACACGTTCCATCGTTACCGGTAAGGTAGCAGCACTAGAGCTGGTTGAGAATGCCAACAACTGAGCTGGAGAAATTCCTTTGAAAAAGAAACTATAACTTCTACCTGTAAAGATTTTCACCAAAATAGGGTAAAAAACAAATATCATGATCCCCAAACCAAGCACGACTGTCGCCGAATATCCCAGCAATGCAAATAATAAGGATGTACTTGGTGCATCCACGACCAGCGAGGCTAACAAGGCAAATACCCCGAAAGGAGCTGCCAGCATAATGAGATCGATCAGTTTTAGCACCACCTCATTTACGCCATCGAAGAAAGCGCTTACTGGTGCTGCTTTATCAGAAGAAATGAGCAAGAGACCTATCCCAAAAAAGACAACAAAGAAGATCACCTGAAGCATCTTATTTTCGGCTGTTGCCTTAACGATATTATTGGGTATCATATCAATAAGTGGCTGAAGCGGTCCAGTTTCTTTTTGCTTTTTTGCTGCTTTAATTCTTTCATCTGTATCACCTTCATATTCCGATAAAAGCTCACTTCTGGTTTCTTTGTCGATCAGCTTTCCTGGAGCAATAGTATTGACCAGAATTAAACCAATAGAAACAGCAATTATCGTAGTGAGAACATATATTCCAATGGTTCTACCTCCCATGGCCGACAGTTTGGAAATATCTTTCAGATCAGATATCCCCTTTATCAAAGAGGCAATAATAAGTGGTATGGCAATGAGCTTGAGTAAGTTGATGAATATCTTACCAAAAGGCTTTATCCAATTGTCGATAAAACGTTTAGCTCTGGAAATTTCTATTGTTTTGGCTGGCGTCGTTTTCACCTTTGAAACCACTTTACCGTCCACAATTTCATGAACAATTTCCTGCTTGGCAGGAATTTCTTTGGCAACTATTTTTTGACTGCCCCATCCGGTAGACAACAGGATTATTCCGAACAGAATACCCGTTACCATGCCTATAATAATCTGCCAGTGTAGTGCTATTTTACTCATATATGGTTAGTATGTTTTTGCTAAAGTACAAAAACTTCCATATGTTCAGTACTATAACGTGCTAAAACTAAGCCCGACTTCAGTAAAGTACCAAAGTCGGGCTTAAATTTATTGATTCAATATCGTTAAAATCCTTTACGATTTTTCATAATAATCATCGGGCAGACCAGTAACAACATCTTTAACATTATCCTTCGTCCAGTTCATACAATCATCGAAATTATCGAAGATATGTTCTTCCGGTATCAAATCAGGAATCATGTCAACCCTTTCCATCATATATCTGGGTTGTTTTTGAACATCTACCAATAAGACTTTAATGTCCTGTTTACGTAAGTCAATCAGAATATCTTCCATTGTGTATAGTCCCGACTGATCCATATAAGCCATTTTGTCCATACGGATAACGACTGCCGTGGCTGTAGACGGAATCTGCTTGGACAAAGCCTGAAAATCACTGGTAGAACCAAAAAACAATGGACCTTTGATATGCTTAATAAAGACTTCTTCATTCAGTTCTTTAGGGAACCCAACTTCATCGTCCCAGGCTTCCTCTTTCAATGGCTTCACATCAGATTTTTCTGCTGTTAAGTCACCTGTTTTCTTCATAAACATCCATAAAGCAATTACAAGACCAACGCCTACTGCGTATACCAAATTCCATACAGAAGACAATATCAGTACGATCATCATGATAATAACTTCTGAACTTAACTTGAACGGGCCGACTTTCATATCTTTCGGCATGTATGGAATCGCCTTTAATCCTTTATAATCCATCACTCCTATACCTACTGTGACCAAGATTCCTGCCAACACTGCTGCTGGTATTTGGGACGCAACTTTACTAAGTGCCAACAAAATAATCAATAACAAAACACCTGCGATCATACCTGACAGACGGGTTTTTCCACCTGAATTGATATTCACAACTGTACGAATTGTTGCACCTGCTCCGGGGATACCACCAAACATAGACGCAATACTATTACCAATACCTTGTCCGATCAACTCTCGGTTAGGTTTGTGCTTTGTCTTAGTCATATTATCTGCGACAATGGAGGTTAAAAGGGAATCAATTGCCCCCAATAAAGCCAACGTAAATGCAGCACCTACATAAGGTATTAGAGCGGATAAACTAAAATTGGTAAAGAGCCCCACCTGGAATACAGGGAATCCGTCTGGAATTTCTTTAATAGAGATATAAGGTAAATTGGCAAAATAGGCCACTCCCGAAACCACCAGCAAGGCTACCAGTGTACTTGGAATTGCCGTAGTGATCCGCTTAAAACCGTATATAATAAAAACAGTTGCTAAAACCAGCAATAGCTCCAGCCATTTAATGTTACTTAATGCACGTGGTAATATTTTTATTGTTCCAAGTACACCTCCTGCTTCTTTACCAGCCAAAATAGCTGCTTTTTCGTCAATTGTTTCCTGAGAAATCACTTTATTTTCAGCAGCAGCAGCCTGAAAGCCTTCTACTGTGAGTGTTTCCTTTCCTTTTTTATTTTTAAGTATCTCATTTATCGCTATTTCTTCTCCCTGCTGTTCAAATTTTTGAACAAAAGCCTTATCTTCTTTAGGGTAATAACCAACAGCTGGTGCTATCTGTGTGACCAGAATGATAACCCCGATAGCCGTCATAAATCCAGAGACCACCGGATAAGGCATATACCTGATATATTTTCCAACTCCGATAATCCCAAGAACAACCTGTATAACACCAGACAGGAAGAATACTGCCAGAATGGCTGGCAAAGCAGCTTCTACACTACCACCATTAGCTGCAATGATGTCTGAAATAATCAGCATACTGAATGCTGTCATAGGGGCAGTTGGACCAGAGATTTGAGTATTTGTACCACCAAAAAGGGCAGCAAAAAAACTGATAAAAATAGCTCCATAAAGTCCCGCGTCAGGGCCTAACCCTGATCCCACACCAAAGGCAAGCGCCAATGGTAAAGCAACGATACCGGCAGTAATACCACCAAAGAAATCGCCTCTAAAGTGTTTAAAATCAAAGAATTTTTCCTTTTCCATTTAATATAAAATTAGTGTCAAAAATAGATGGGTTGCTTGTAACAAAAATGTACAAGCAAATAAGTAAAGATGTTGATAGACACTAAAATTCGGGAGGAGGAGTAGGTGTTTCTGCAAAACCAACACCAAGATTATAACGCTCTAGATGAAGTGCTACGGTTCTTAGGTCTTCATTATTTGACCATAAACGCAGATCATAAGCATACAACTTCTGTTCACACTCTCTTTTTTCTTCTTTCTCTTTCTTATCTTCTCCATCCGTATCTGCATCTATAGGCATTTCCAATTTTGTTGATATTGGAGTATGTAGAAGAATTGTTATAAAAGTATTAGAAAAAGTGAGCGCTACAACAAATAACAAACTGAAGAAAATTTTCAATTTATAAGTAAATCTTATGTTGGTTCGTTCAGGCATAGAAGCGTTAACAACTTTTGTTTAAGTTTGTTCAGCAAAAGTATCACAAAATATGTTGTAAAAAAACAGTATTTGAAAATATAATTCTCAAGCTTTGCCCAATAGTTAGTTAAAGTAATAAACAGGACAATCATATAATACTTATTCATTATTCTTGTATCTTGTAAAAGATTGCTAAGCAAGGTACTATTTTTCCCTAATCAACTCAATTTCCTTTTAATATCAAGCCATATGAAAGCATCAAGAATTTTCTTCATCGCATTATTGCTGTTATTAGCTTACTTGCTTTTTTACCCAGTTCCCATAAAACCTGCAACATGGACGCCTCCGACACCACCAGTATTAGAAGGAGATTATAATGTAAATAACAAACTAGCAGCTATCCAGCATATTTTTGACGGACAATGCCTGCATTGTGAAGATGTAGAAGTAGATAGCCTGGGCAATATCTATGGCGGTAATGACAAGGGGGATATTATTAAAATGACGCCCGATGAAAAGTCTACAGTCTTGGCAAATACAGGCGGAAGACCACTAGGGTTACATATGGATAAACAGGGGCAATTACTCGTTGCTGATGCCGTTAAAGGGCTTTTATCTATTTCTCCGAAAGGGAATATCACTACCTTATCAACAACACATAATGGACTGCCTTTTTTATTTACGGATGATCTGGAAACTGGTAAGGATGGAACCATCTATTTTTCTGATGCTTCTCATCGTTTTGCCATAGAAGACTATAAGCTAGACTTGTTTGAACATCAGCCCAATGGACGACTTTTAGCCTATTATCCAGCTACTAAAAAGACTGAACTTTTAATGGATGGACTTTACTTTGCCAATGGTGTAGCAGTCAGCCCTGACGATGATTTTGTACTAGTCAATGAGACTGGCAAATATAGAGTGACCCGCTATTGGTTAAGTGGAGAAAAAGCTGGTACTTCGGAGGTCTTCATTGATAATCTACCTGGTTTCCCTGATGGTATTTCTACGGGCAATGATGGTATATTCTGGCTGACTTTACTTTCTCCACGCACCAAGTCTTTGGATGGTATTTTAGATCAGCCATTTTTACGAAAAGTGGTTGTCCGTCTACCAGAGTTTATGCAGCCTGCTCCGCAGCGATATGGTTTTATTTTAGGTCTAAATGCAGATGGTGAAATCATCTATAATCTTCAAGACCCCGAAGGTAATTTTGCCCAGATCGCCAGTGTAGAGCAATTCGACGATAAGCTTTATTTTGGTTCGCTTGGTGCTGAAGATGCTGTGGGCGTCCTGGATTTGAAAGGAATCAAATAAACTTCAATACTTCAACCTAACAAAGCATTAATACCACGCAAAACAATAGAATAACTTAACATACTCAACACATTCAAAATCAAAATTTTTCACAATTTATCCGTACCTTTGCAGCCTAATTCAGATACGTTCACATTCATTACGATACAAAATAGATATTTAAATGCTGACAGTCAACGATTTAGGCTTACAATTTGGTAAAAGAATCCTCTTTGACGAGGTCAACCTTAAATTCACTCGTGGCAACTGTTACGGTGTTATTGGCGCAAATGGCGCAGGAAAATCTACTTTTCTGAAAATTTTATCTGGCGAGATTGACCCAAACCGTGGTAGTATATCCCTAGAGCCAGGTAATCGTATGGCAGTACTCAAGCAAAATCACTTTGAATTTGACGATGAGCAGGTATTAAATACGGTCATTATGGGGCATAAGGAAATGTATGCCATTATGCAGGAAAAAAATGCCATTTATGAAAACCCTGATGCTACAGAAGCAGATGGACTGAAAGCGGCAGAGCTGGAAAATCAGTTTGGTGAAATGGGCGGCTGGATGGCAGAAGTAGATGCTGCTGAACTGCTCAGTAATATGGGCATCAAAGAAGACTTGCACTACAAATTAATGCGTGAACTGAATGGATCAGAAAAAGTAAAAGTCTTACTGGCACAAGCTCTATTCGGTAATCCTGATATTCTACTACTCGATGAGCCTACCAACGATCTGGATGCCATAACAGCTACCTGGTTGTCCGATTTTCTTGCTGATTTCAAAAATACCGTTATCGTTGTATCGCACGACCGTTATTTTCTGGATATGGTTTGTACGCACATCGTAGACGTTGATTATAAGCAGATCAATATTTCAACAGGTAATTATACTTTCTGGTATGAAACCAGTCAAATGATGGCACGCCAAATGGCGAATAAAAACAAGAAAATTGAGCAAAAGCGTGAAGAAATGATGGCATTTATCGCCCGATTTAGCGCCAATGCCTCTAAGTCTCGTCAGGCAACTAGCCGTAAGAAAGCGCTGGAAAAATTGAATCTGGAAGAAATTCGTCCTTCCAGCCGTAAATACCCTTTTATTCATTTCAAGACAGAACGTGAAGTAGGCGATCAATTGCTCAATGTTGAAAACCTCAGCAAACATTCAGAAAGTGGCGATCTGTTATTTGGTAATGTTAACTTTCGTTTGAATAAAGGCGATAAAGTTGCTATACTTAGTCGTGAAGCTACTACAGTTACAGCACTTTTCAGCGTACTGGCAGGTGAGGCAAAAGCAGATTCAGGTATTATAGAATGGGGACAAACTATCACTACGGAGTATTTGCCCAATGAGAATGAAAAATTCTTCACCGGCAGCCAGGATCTGGACTTGATAGACTGGCTACGTCAGTACTCGGAAGAAAAAGATGAGCAATTTATTCGTGGTTTTCTCGGAAGAATGTTGTTCTCAGGAGAGGAAGTCAACAAACAATCGAGTGTATTGTCAGGAGGAGAAAAGGTGCGTTGTATGATGGCAAAAACCATGCTTCAGCATCCAAACTTCCTATTGATGGATGAGCCTACCAACCACCTTGATCTAGAGTCTATCACGGTATTGAATAAAGCGATGACCGAGTTCAAAGGTAGTATCATCTACACGTCTCATGACCACCAGATCATGCAGACAGTTGCCAATCGAATCATCGAGATTACACCCAATGGAACGATAGATCAATTGATGACTTATGATGAATTTATCCGTTCTGAAAAGGTAAAAAAACAGCGTGAAGAATTATATCAAGGCGTTATTGCATAACACATAAATGCTTGTCAGTCAGAATCCTGTAAGATATTTAAAAATATTTTACAGGATTTTTTTATGCTAAGCCCAACCCTTTCTCAAAACCTACCTGTCTATTATTGTGAAGGCGACATTAATGTTGATTTCGACTACGCTCAAGCAACTATAGTTGGCTGAGCGAAGCCGAAGCCAACGCTAACAAAACAATATAAGACATGAATTACATCAAATTATCTATCCTTGTTTTCTGCTTACTGAGCATTATGAGCTGTAATCAGGATGACGACACAAACCCTCCCATTATTGACAATGCACTGACTGATGCCAACAACCAATTTGCATTCAATTTTCTACAGAAAATTGATAACTTGGAAACTGAAAAGGAAAACTACATGGTATCACCAGTAAGTGCTTCTCTGGCTTTAAGTATGACTTATAATGGTGCAGCATCACTCACTCAAGCTGAATTTGAAAACGTATTAGGTTACGAGGACTTTACACCAGAAGAAATCAATGAAATTAACAGAAGCATTATAGACGGACTACAAAATGCTAATGGCACTTTCGATATTGCCAACTCTATTTGGTATAGAGATGGTTTTGCAGTGAAGCAGAATTTTCTTGATGTCAACCAAACCTATTATGATGCGCAGGTGCAGGGACTTAATTTTGCTGATCCCACATCCAAAGACATCATTAATGACTGGGTTTCTGATAATACTCAGGGAAAAATCGAGACTATTCTGGATGAAATACCTACCGATGCGGTTATGTACCTGATCAATGCTTTATATTTTAAAAATAACTGGCAATATGAATTTGATCCAGCAGATAATCTAATGCTGGATTTTTATGACGAAGATGGAATTAGTTTAGGGAAAAAAGAAATGATGAGACAACAAGCCGATCTCCAATATTATGAACATGAAGACCTATTCACATCCGTTCAACTACCCTATCAGGATGGCGGCTTTACTATGACAGTTTTTGTGCCACAGGACGGCAAAACAACCGCTGATGTTATAGACGCCATGGATAGTCAGGCATGGAATGACTGGCAAGCTAATTACGAAGAAAAAGACATCATGCTTACTTTGCCTAAATTCAAATTTGCATACAAAAACAAGCTAAATGACGAATTACAGAATATGGGACTCGAATCTGCTTTTAGTAATGCTGATTTCACCAATATTGCCGATGCACAATTGGCAATCTCTGAAGTCATGCAAAAAACATTCATCGATGTAAATGAAACAGGTACTGAGGCTGCGGCTGTTACATCCGTTGGTATTGCTATTACTTCTGTTGACCCTGATGCCCCAATTTATATGACAATGAATCAACCTTTTATATTCATTATCAGCGATAAAGCAACCAATTCCATCTGTTTTACCGGACGTATTGGTGATCCTATTTATTAGAAATATCCGCAAATCATATAACAATGCAAAAATATAATCTATTTCTTATTCTGGCTATCACTGTCTTATTAAGTGCCTGTTCAAAAGAATCTGGTACGGATAGTAATGAAGGTATTTTCTCCAACAACACTCCAGGATTTTACGCAAGTAATACTGGAAATGGTAGTAATATTGTTCTGACTGGAGATAATTACACTGAACAAACAGAGAACCCATTTATCAATGTTTCAGAGGAAGATGTTTCTACTTTTTCTATAGATGCTGATGGAGCATCCTATGCCAATGTTAGAAGATTTATTCAGCAAGATAACGTGCTTCCCCCTGTAGGTGCTGTAAGAACAGAGGAGTTGATCAATTACTTTGACTTGAATTATGAACTCCCTACCGGTATTCATCCCATTGCACTAAATGGGGAGGTCAGTCAATGCCCCTGGAATAGTGACAATAAGCTTATCCGAATCGGGATAAAAGGAGAACAATTCCCCCCAAGTCTGCAATTACGTTCCAATTTTGTCTTTTTAATTGATGTATCAGGTTCTATGAGCAATAGCGATAAATTGGGTTTATTGAAAGAAGGCTTCAAATACTTTGTTGATGGATTATCCGCTAATGACAGAGTTTCCATAGTCACTTACGCAGGATCGGCAGGCATTGTTCTGCCATCCACTTCTGGTGACCAAAAAACCGTTATAAAACAAGCTATTGATGCTTTAGGTTCCGGTGGAAGTACGGCAGGTGCTCAAGGAATCATCACAGCATACGACATCGCTCAGGAGAATTTCATTCCGGACGGAAACAACAGGATCATCATAGGCACGGATGGCGATTTCAATGTTGGTCCATCCAGCACGGAAGACCTGGTCAGCCTGATCGAAGCAAAAAGAGAATTAGGGATATTTCTAACCGTTCTGGGTGTCGGGCGAGGTAATTTAAATGACGCCGCACTAGAACAGATCGCCAATAATGGCAATGGTAATTACGAATATATTGACAAACTTGAGCAATTAAAAAAGGTCTTCATTTACGAGTACAACAAGTTCTACACTGTAGCTAAGGACGTAAAAGTACAAGTCGAATTTAATAGTGAAAATGTAGAAGCTTATCGCCTGATCGGTTACGAAAACCGACTATTGAGCGAAGAAGATTTTGAAGATGATACAGAAGATGCAGGTGAGATCGGGTCCGGACAAAATATAACAGCATTATACGAGATCATACCAACCAATAATCCGAACTACGATAATGTTCCTACATTCACCATAGACTTCAGGTATAAAGAG
Source organism: Saprospiraceae bacterium (assembly GCA_020627965.1). GTDB lineage: Bacteria > Bacteroidota > Bacteroidia > Chitinophagales > Saprospiraceae > JAHDEO01. The sequence goes on from JAHDFX010000041.1 coordinate 26,728, forward strand.
CCTGATTCAAATACGAGTATTCCTCTCGACCTTAATATATACGATACAGGTAATACTTTTGACCAGTCCTCTGATTTCATGAAATTTACAGCTAGTATAGCAGCCTTTTCAATGCTGATTACTGATTCAGAATACAAAGGAACAAGTACTTATAATGACGTTTCCAACTGGTTAAATTCAACAAATCTTACTGACCCACATAACTTTAAATCAGAATTAAAAACTTTAGTCGAAAGTGCAGAACAACTCTGACAATAGTACTAAGAAATAAAATTAAAAACTATGACAAAATCAATTAAGATCTTATCCGTCATGTTCGTCCTCTTTGCAATGAGCTTACAAAGCTGCGTTCAGGATGAATGTACCTCCCTTTACACCTACATCAAATACACCCCTATCTATAAAACAGTAGACGAAATTCGTCAGGATATACAGATATTACCACCAAGAGAGGTGAGAGTGCCCGGTAAAATATATTTCTATCAGAACTATATTTTACTTAATGAAGTCCGTGAAGGCTTGCATGTGATCAATAATACTGACCCCGCCAATCCGGTAAAACTGGCTTTCATCCAAATTCCAGGTAATGTAGATATGGCTGTGAAAGAAGACATTCTTTATGCCGACAATTACATTGACTTACTTTCTATCGACATCAGTAATCCTGAAATCCCTGTAGTGATGAACCGTACCGAAGATGTATTCCCATCCATATCTCAAACTCAGGACTTGGGGCATCTGGTTTATTACGATGCGGAGGAAGTTACAGAGGAATTACCCTGTGGTTCAGTAGGTGGCTGGGGTTGTCCTAATTGCGATACTAATGGAGGAGGAATATTCGCACCTACCATAAGTAGTGCAGAATCAAACAGTGTCAATGGTGGTAATCAATTCGGCTCTACAGGTCAGGGAGGTTCTATGGCAAGATTTACCATTTATGAGGACTATCTGTATACAGTGACTGAAAACGCTATCAATGTATTTGATATTCTAAATCCAACTACTCCCGATCTGACAAACAATGTCAATATTGGCTGGGGTATTGAAACGATTTACCCCTTCCGTGACAACCTGTTTATCGGCTCCCAAACCGGTATGTTTATTTATAGTGTAGCCAATCCGGCTGCGCCTACCCAAGTAGGTGTTTTTGAGCATGCGCAAGCCTGTGATCCTGTTGTAGTAAAAGACGATATAGCTTACATTACCCTAAGAGGCGGTACCCCTTGCCAAAACTTTAACAATCAGCTAGATGTAGTCGATGTTTCTGATCTCAGTAATCCACAATTATTACGCACCTACCCAATGGACAACCCATATGGACTAGCCATCACTGCCGAAGATATTCTGTATGTCTGTGATGGAGATACCGGTCTTCGTGTAATGGATGCTGCTGATGAACTGGACATTTCACAGATCGATCTGTTCAATGAGTTTTCTACTTACGATGTCATTGCTTTAAGCAATAATGTAGTTATGGTAATTGGTGCTGATGGTTTGTATCAATTCGATGCATCTGATGTCAATGATCTAAGACAATTGAGTGTTATTCCTGTTGGTGAATAAAAAAAATATTTTAAAATGGTATCTAATTATAAATTAATAATCAAATCTTTTGCAATCGTGCTGATCTGCTTTTTGGCAATCTTTCAAAGTCAGGCACAGAATACCGATATTAAGTATATTGATGTAGTTTACCTCAATAATGGCAGCGAATTCAGAGGTAAATTAATTGAATATAAGCATGATGAATACCTCAAAATAGAAATCCTCGGAGGACAAATAATCACTTTCCCTGCCGAACAAGTAGAAAAAGTTGTCCAGGAAAATCTGACAAATCTAATCGCTCCTCCTCGCTCACGGAAAGAATATGCCTTCAAAGAGAAAGGCGTTTATAATGAAACCTACCTAAATCTGCCTCAGGGCAATAACATTTGGGGTTGGTGGGAGTTAGGCATGGGCTTACACCATGTAGTCGGTTACCAGCATAATCGCTGGATAGGGACAGGTATTGGGATCGGCTTTGATGGCTACAGCATGGGAAATGCTTATAATGTTATTCCGGTTTATGCTGAAGCACGGGGTTATTTTTCAAAAAAGAAAATCAGTCCGTTTTATTCACTAAACCTGGGTTATGGAATTGGTGTTAAAAACACCAATCAAGGCATCTTTGGCGCTAAAGGTGGCATTATGGTCAATCCATCTCTGGGGTATAGATTCGGCGGACATCCTAATGCGAATTTCACACTGGCCATGGGCTATAAATTCCAGAAAGTCAGTTATGAGTATATGGATTGGTGGGACAGTTTCCCCGTAGAACAGAATTTTACCTTTAAAAGAATCAATTTAAAACTGGGCATGTTGTTCTAAGAAATTGTTTGACATGCTATTCTAAAATTATGTATTATGAATGTAAATAAGTTTATAGGATTGCTCGGCAGTATCCTGATACTTTGTTTCTGGACTGCCTGTGATGACGACGCTATTACTCCAACTTGCATGACCATGGAACAAAACACAAGCTGGACAGCAGAGGACTTCAAGACGGACTACACTATTCAATTTCCTGCGGATTATGAAGGAAATGGTATGGTCGGTTTTGAAGGGAATATATTTTCAAAGAACAAAACTGACAATACAATTACCTTCAGTTATTTCTATTGTGACGGGCTTTGGTGTGCAGATTTTGGGCAAGATACACTAGCCGATCCGCCCCCCACATCCCTCACTATTCCCACTACTGCTGGTAATCTAACATTATCGGAAAAGGTAGAATTCTGTGATGGCAATGATGAAGTGTTAGCTATCCTGTATCACAATACAGAACCTACATCGGGTGGCAGACTCTATATGAAACAAGGAAGTGATTTTTTGGAAGCATTAGATATTACCTATGATGCCAATTCATTTCAAGAAGTAGTCGATATAATAAAAACGATCAGCGAGAATTAGGTTTGGCAGTATATGCTGGTTTTATTTTCATAAATTAGCAGCGTAATCAATTTTTCAACCAAACCTAATTAATTAATCATGTTAAGATATTTTATGATTGTTATTGCTGTACCGCTATTGATGGCAGCTTCTTGCAATACTGGCACGACAACGACCAATAATGGTAATAATGCTAATGACAATACCGGAGATCAGGATCCTCCTACAAATACACTGAAATGCGATTCAGCCAATCCTGCTGCTGACATTCCATGGATCAAATCCTTCGCAGAAGGAATACCAGCAGATGTAAAAGCAGAAGTTACTCGTTATCAATTAAATGGAGAATATTTCTTCATGACAAACAACTGTGTAGGTTGTTCTGATGCCATGACTACTTTATACACCTGTGATCAGGGAGAAAAATGTAAAATGGGTGGCATTGCAGGCTTGAATACTTGCGGTGATTTCTTCGACCAAGCCGGCGAAGGCACTGTAGTCTGGAGAAATTATGAACCGGCACCAGGGAAATAAAAAAGTAGACAGAAGAGAGTGGAGATACGTTATACAAATATATGACCTCAACTCTCTTCTATCACCTTGAATTTGAATGAAAAATATGCCAAAAAACTACTCCGATCAGGAATTAGTGGATGGCTGCATCCGTAACGACAGAATCTTTCAGGAACTGTTGTATCGGAAATTCTTTGCCAAAATGATGGCAATGTGTATGCGATATACGAATGATAGAGAACAAGCACTTGAGATCGTTAATGATGGCTTTTTAAGGGTGTTTAAAAAACTAGACACTTTCAGTTTCAGAGGCTCGTTGGAAGGCTGGATCCGTCGACTTGTTTATCATAGTATTTCTAATTATTTCAAGAAACATTCAAAGTATCTGGAACGTATAGTACTAGAAGAAAAAGATAGTAATTTAAATGAACATTCACATACATACTTATATGCAGAAGACATCATGAAAATGGTTAGTCAGTTACCGCCCGCTACACAGAAAGTCTTCCGTCTGTATGCTATAGAAGGATATACACACCCTGAAATTGCAAAACAATTGAGCATAAGCGATGGTACGTCTAAATGGCATTTGGCGACAGCCAGAAAAAAACTGAAACGATTGCTGGATGAGCATGATTATGTCGATTGAGCGTAATGGAACACAACGAATACATGCAGGATAATGAACACATAAAAGGGATCAATGAAGAATATACCGATTTTGCCTGGGGCAAAATGCGCGATATTCTCAATGAGGAAATGCCGGTCGAAAAAGACAAAAGGAACTGGCTGTGGCTCTGGTGGCTATTGGGTATTGCTATATTAGTATTTGGGGTTTATTTTTTAGTTCCGCAAAAGCAAGCTGACCTGCCTGCCAGTACGGAGATGGCTACTCAATCAGAGTCCACTCAGAATGGCCTTGTCAATGACAGTGACAATATCAGTAGCAGTGAGAATATCAACATCACTGATAGTAACAATGTTAGTGATCGTGATAATGAAAGCAAATTAGATAATGGAAGTAGTGGTGAAAAAACATCATCAATTTCTACAATTACTCAGCCACCCTCCCCCCTTCCCCTCTCCAAAGGGGGACATAAAGATCATATCCCCCTTCGGAGGGGGAACAAGGGGGTGGAAAACCATGAAAATTTAGTAAAATTAATCCCACCTACAGAATCACCTGTAGCAACTACCTATTTAAACAATATCAATACAACAACACCTCAACACCTCAACACAACAACACAACAATACACCAACAGTCCAACACCTCAACACAACAACACCCCAGAATCAAGAAAGAACATTGTAGCCCAATCTATTTCCTCAGTAGAAATACCAAACAAAATATCTCTACCGCTTGCTCAGACCGAAACTCCCGTAGCACTCCCATTTCCTAAAAAAGCAAAATTCTCACAATCTTATAGCTATATGCTCGGTGCTATGACCAATCGTTTTAATGATTTTGGTGGATTGACAACTGGTCTGCTCGCTAATTACAACTTCAATTCAAAATGGGGAATAGAAACCGGCTTTAACTATTCCTGGACAAAAAACAGGATAACCTATGAACCTACTGCGCCGTTTGCGGCAGAGTTAAACTCCCCCCCTTTTACGTCTATGGAAATGATTACCCGAACAGAAAACACTTTTCACTACTTCCATATCCCGCTTCTGGCAACTTTCCAGCCTCATCTTAAATGGCAGATCGGAGCCGGACTACAGGGCGCTTACCTCTGGAATCGTGGGAAATTGATGAGTCGGGACTTAATGCAGGAAGATGTTCAGGTAAATTCTCCAACTGTCGTTTATTCTAATAATGACCTAAAAAAATGGGATGCTCAAATCTTGGTAGGACTCCGTTATTATCCAAACAATCGACTAGGTATAGGTCTACAATCTCGGCAAGGATTGATTGATATAACAACTGATAATAAAAAACATCTGAATCAAGGCTTACAAATGTCTGTTTCTTATCGATTCCGACCAAAATAGCTGTAAAACTGACTAGGAATTAAAACCCACTTTGGTTACAAAGTATTAAAAATAAGTTCTAATTTAGGACTTATGAAAACTTATATCACGCTTCTCTTTTTTCTGTGTACTTGTCTCTCAGTACAAGCGCAAGACAAAAACGTATTCAAGCCTAAATCGCACAAGATAAACGGTTACAACATCAATGTAGAAACCAAAGGTAAAGGCAATCCTATCGTATTCATTGCTGGCGGGCCAGGTAACTCTCATGATTACCTACAAGGAAATTTTGGGCATTATCACAAAAAAAATCAGGTCGTTTTCTTTGATGGATTGGGCAGAGGCTTATCCGAAGATGCCAAAGATAATAGCGAATACACCGTTGATAACGACGTAGAAATACTGGAAAGCATCAGAAAAGCATTAAAAATCAAAAAATGGTCTGTTGTCGGTCATTCTTATGGTACGCTCGTTGCACAGGCATATGTACTGAAATACCCCGAAGCTATAGAAAAAATGGTTTTAATCAATGGTTTCCACAGCGGATTGATGTGGCAGGAAGCCAATTGTGACACCTATAATTTTTATTCAAAAACGCATTTCCCGGAGAAATGGCGATTAGTGGATTCCCTGCGTAAAGAAGGCTTTGTTTCCAGTGATCCCGAATTTAAGGAGGTCTATGGCAGTTTTCCTACCAAATACATTTACTATCATAATACTGAACTCATACGCCTTATGCCACCAGATGCCAAGCGCACCTGGAGCGATGAGGTCTATTATACTATGGTGGGCAGAGATGGAGACTTTCATGTAACCGGCTGCATCGGTGATATTGATTTCAGAAGACAGCTTAAAGATGTAAAAGTTCCTACACTCATTGTAGCAGGGCGTTATGATGGTGTTTCTACTCCAGAATATGCACTGCAATACAAACAATTTATGCCCCAGGCACAATTCGTTATGTTTGAAAAAAGCGGACATAATCCTTACCTTGAAGAAGCAAGGGCTTTCTCCGAAGTCTTTGATAAATTTATGAAAATTAAATAATAAAACACTATGTGGTGGAAAGAAGGCATCGTATACCAAATTTACCCCAGAAGCTTCAATGATTCCAATGGTGATGGCGTCGGCGATATCCGAGGCATCATAGAAAAACTAGACTACATCAAAAGTCTCGGCGTGGATATGATTTGGCTATGCCCGGTCTACAGTTCGCCCAATGATGATAATGGCTATGATATCAGCGATTATTACAATATCATGGAGGAATTTGGTACCATGGAAGACTTCGATGAAATGCTCGCTGGCATGCACAAACGTGGACTCAAACTCATCATGGATCTAGTCGTCAATCACAGCTCAGACGAACATGCCTGGTTCAAAGAATCCCGAAAATCAAAAGACAATCCTTATCGAGATTGGTACTATTGGCGAAAAGGCGAAAATGATCATCCGCCCAATAACTGGATGTCTTTCTTTAGCGGAAGCACCTGGGAATATGATGAAACGACCGACGAATACTACCTTCATCTGTTCACCAAAAAACAACCTGACCTCAATTGGGAAAATCCTAAAGTCCGCCAAGCTTGTTATGATGCCATGAAATTCTGGTTCGACAAAGGCATTGATGGTTTTAGAATGGATGTTATTTCCCTAATTTCCAAAGATCTAAGCTTTCCTGACGCCAATATTGACGACTTTCAGGAAATGATAGGTTCTTATTCAAACGGACCACGTGTACATGAATTTCTACAGGAAATGAACCGTGAAGTCTTATCGAAATACGACATCATGACCGTGGGCGAAGGACCAGGTATCACCCAAAAAGAAGCCTTGGATTATGTAGGAGCAAGTCGTAAGGAACTAAACATGGTCTTCTCATTAGAACACATGTTTCTCAATGATGGCCCCGATGGTAAATACGACTATCGTCCAATGGATTTCCTCCGTTTCAAAGCCCTGTTTGATGAATGGAACACAGCATTAGGCGAAGAAGGCTGGGGCAGCATTTTTCTCAGCAATCACGATTTCCCAAGAGTTGTTTCCCGTTATGGCAATGACAATGAACAGTTCCGCAAAATATCCGCTAAAATGCTGGCTATGCTCCTATTGACACACCGGGGAACTGTCTATATCTACCAAGGCTGTGAGATCGGGATGACTAATGTAGCTTTCCAGTCTATGGACGATTATCGGGATGTAGAAGTCCTTAATGCCTGGAAAGACTGGCAGGCAAAAGGTATGACAGAAGCAGAATTTCTACCCAGGGTACACACGCAGGGACGGGATAATGTCAGAACGCCTATACACTGGAATGATTCCCCAAATGCAGGCTTTACAACAGGTAAACCCTGGATAAGGGTGAATCCAAATTACCCAAAAATCAATGTTGAAGAAGCTGAAGCTGATCAAAATTCTGTCCTTCATTTTTATAGAAAAGCCATTCAGTATCGCAAAGCCAGTAAGCTTTGGACTTACGGCACTTACGTGCAATATTTAAAAGAAGATCAAAACATATTTGCCTATCAAAGAGTCTACGAAGGGCAAACTTTTCTGGTCGTTCTCAATCACAGTGATAACACTCAAGTCGTACAAGTATCAGATATAGCTCGTTCTGATCAGTCATTGACATTCAGTTTTGGCAATTATGATGAAGCTGCTAAGTTCGATGCAGAAACGATTCAGCTAAGAGGCTGGGAAGGCGCTATTTTTGAAATAAAATAGAGGCTATACTAAAGATGCTGATAATTTTTTGAATTTCCAGTCTCCTTCCCAAAAAGGAAATTCACGCCTTTTTGTCCCCCTTCGGAGGCGATGCATTGAGCTTAGTCGAAATGAAAATTAAAGAAGAGTCCCACTGGGAAACACTTAATACTTTCTTACCAAAGTGTTAAACTTTGGACTCGCTACTATAAGCAGCAGCCTATTTTCAAAGTCCGCTCAACCAACACCTAAGTAACTCAAAACCAACCTACTGACTAAAAACAGACCCTTGTTAAAAATCCATTATTTATTGATTTAGGCTTGTTACTGTCTCGATTTTATAGATATGTTTGTTCTGTCATTGGGGAAGATTTAGACATACTACTGTTGTCACCCTCAACACACACTACTTCTTCATAAAACAAAATTTATAAACTATGTTTATTCTAGAAGCATTAATTAGTGATTTC
>JAHDFX010000296.1 GCA_020627965.1 Saprospiraceae bacterium
GTTTTTCTTTTTTATTTAAATAAGATAAAAATAGCTCTAGAGCTTGTCTTTTAGGTTGATCAAAATCATAACTAATGTATTGAGTATAATAGTCTTTCAAGCTAAAATTCGGACACTGCGGCTGAAATTTTGTGATAATTTCGTTGATATTTTGCATGCCTGTTGATATTGCCTGATTGAATTTGCGTATAAAAGCATCGGGTAATGGTTTGTTACTTACCCAAGTAGCAAAAGTGAAGGGTAGCCCTGTAAAATTCATCCAGGCACTTCCCAGATCGTAGACGTATTTGTAGTGATCTTCCAAGCCGATTGTTCGGTCACCGATAACTAATACAGCTTCATCTGTCTCATTGTTTTGTTCATAGCCAGGCTTAGCATGAGCTAATTGAGGGTTAAGTTTCCAATAGTTTTTGAGCAGTACTTTAGTAAGTGCAACAGAAGTTCTGGATTGATAATCCAACCAGATTTTACGAATATCTTTTAGCGGACGATGACTATACAGGCAAACGGTTTTAACAGCACCTTCTGTTCCTATGCAAAAGTCAGAAATAATATGAGGTGTCTTTAATTTTGGAATTATAGCAACAGGGACTAAGCCCAGATCCACTTTACCGGAGAATAGTTTTTCAGCGCACATAGAAGGAATGTCCAGACTTAAATCCAACCATTTACTCAATCCATTTTGCTTCAAACCATGTAAAAGTGGTTTTGTATTCAGATATGATACTGCTGAGACTTTTATTTTCATGTTAAGTGCCTTGTGTCATTCTCTAATTCAACATCGAACTTCTCGCCATCAAAATTGACTTTGAATAAGCCGGTATTGCTATGTTTATATTGCTCCATAGCCCTTGGATGTTCGCCTTTTAATAACATCATCATGCAGCGGAGTGTACGACCATGTGTACAGACCAATATTTTCTTTTCAGGACGTGTTTTTAAGTGCTCAATAAATTGAGTTAGGCGCTCCATTAACTCTCTGGCACTTTCTCCTCCAGGCATTTTAGCATCTATATCACCATTACTCCATGACTCCCGCATATTAAGATACTCCTGGCGAGATTCTGGCGTACTTTCTTTACCTTCACTATCTCCCCAACATATCTCATTTATATTTTTCCATTCCTCAGTCGGAATTTTCTTGCCTATGAAATTCTGTACAGTTTCACGAGTTCTTTTTAGTGCAGAGATGTATATGATTTCAAAATCTAAATTGCCATAATAGTCAAAAAAAGCCTTTGCCTGCTGCAAACCAGTTTCATTCAGAGAAGAATCAACACCACTTCCCTGTACAATACCAAGTTTATTGAACTCGGTCTCTCCATGTCGTACAAAATAAATCTCTTTCATAAACTTAGGTGGATTTCAAATATCTTCCAATGAAAATGACGGCGAAGAACCAGAACAGATAACCAAGCGCCATGTAATTCCAATATTGTTTCTTTTTTTTGGCATTGATTGATACATTACCATGTGATTTTGGGAATAAAAAAGGGAACCAAAATAAAAATGGAAAAGGAAATAAAATAAGACCAAGTTTTATTCCTGTACTCAAACCTTTATGTTCCTTTTTATCCATTTTGACTCATTGTTTTAATTAACAACCGGAAGAGGTACATAACCTCTATATACTTCTTCGTCAGGAAATTGATGGCTGGTATAGTCTTGTACTACATTATATAAGGTGTCCCGTTCTATAGCTTCTTTCCCAACACCTCGGATCAGATTGACCAGTTCTCGTGTAGACAGGGTCGGGGACTGTTCTTCTGCTCCTGCCATAGTGTATATCTTTGTGGTATCATCAATGGTGCCATCAATATCATTGACGCCAAAGGATAGTGAAAGCTGAGCAGTAGTTCTGCCAATCATTGGCCAATAAGCCTTGATGTGGTCAAAATTATCCATATATATCCGGGCAATAGCGTAATTGCGCAAATCTTCTACTGTTGTGCTTTCTGGCACATGAGACATTTCATTATTCTTGTTACGGAATTTTAGCGGAATAAAGGTTTGAAACCCACCAGTTTTATCCTGTAGCTGACGCAAGCGCTCCATATGATCTATTCGATGACGATACGCTTCAATATGACCATACAGCATAGTAGCATTGCTGCGATGCCCAAGTTCGTGAAGGATTTCATGGATGCGTAGCCATTGGTCGGCATTACATTTGCCGCCTGCAATTTGATCTCTTATCTCAGCATGGAAAATTTCTGCACCGCCTCCGGGCATAGAGTCTAATCCAGCATCTACCATTCGTTTCATGCCTTCTTCATAACTGAGTTTAGCTTTTTTGAAAATATAATGATATTCAACGGGTGTCAATGCTTTGATATGCAGTTCTGGACGATGAGCTTTAATGGCTTTGAAAAGATTTTCGTAAAATTCTACATCATATTGTGGCAGTACGCCACCAACAATGTGAACTTCTGTAACGGGTTGCTCATCGTATTTTTTTACCATTTCAAGCATGTCTTCCAGCGTATACTCCCAGCCTTCTTCGCGTTTTTTTATTAATCGGGAATAAGAACAAAAAGTACAGGTATAGAGACAGATATTAGTAGGCTCCATGTGAAAGTTGCGGTTGAAATAAGTTTTATTTCCGTGCTTGGATTGACGGATATGGTTGGCAAGTATACCCAAGTAGCTGAGTGTGGCTTCTTCATACAAAAGAACGCCTTCATTTTCTGTAATCCGTTCTTGTGCAATAACTTTTTTGGCGATACTCTTGAGTCCTTCAGATAATTCAGGACTATCTAGTAATAATGTGATCTCCTCCATATAGACAAAAATAAATGAAATTTACTGAACTTTCAATTATTTTTGAAACAAAATTACATAGACTTAGTTCACAAAAGACCAAAACAGGAGAAAAAAAAGTGTGATGGCACCACAACAAAAAAAGCATCCTGCCATTGGCAGGATGCTTTTTTCCAAAATAGAACTCTTCAATTTATTTTACCGTAACTTCATGTTTTAACACATCACTGTAAGTTCTTACCCGGACGGTATAATTACCTTTCTTGTATTCCGCCATATCAAGCTCATAAATAGTATTGGAAGGTAAACCCATCATGTTTTCTTTATAAACTATGTCACCTTCTTGATTCAAAACAGCTAAATCATTGACATTCCCACCAAGTGCTTCGATGTCTATGAAAACTATATTAGCATCATTATTAGAAAATGAATTGGCTTGGTCTGCTTGAACCATTCTATCTGAATCACTCATTACCAGTGCGTCTGCATCTGATACTTGAGCCATCATAGAAGATGAGATCATTAGACTAAAAAAGAAAACGAAAGAAACTTTTAATAATTGCATCGCTGACAAATGTTTATGTGGGTTTTGTAAGCTTGGTCAAAGTTACCTATTGTGTGACACTTTTGCAATGGTTTATTTGTACAGAAGTATGGTTTTTTGTTATAGAAATGTCATATTTCTGCTATTTAGACGCAGATCAGCAAAAAGCAGTCACATTTGAGTAGGGAAATTTGAGACAGAACTGTTTTGAAAGGCTTTGTAAAGAACTTACACACGTTCTATTTGAGGCACATCTTTAACAACAATCTGAACAGTTCCTCCAAGGGATGCTTCCAGCAGAATTAGTTTTCCTGCTTTTAGCTTTTCAAGTATTTCAGACAGATAGTGACGGACTGTAATCAATTCTAAGTTATCGTCTTTTATGATTTTAAAATCGTCTTTTAGGTCATTGATAAAAGCTTCAATTCGTTCATCTCTGTTGCTTAGGCAAACGGAAAAGCTGATCGCTGTATTCTGCATCATATTCACTTTCAGTTTGTGTTTTGCTAATACAGCAAAAATACGACTTAAGTTTTCTTCCGCTACAAATGAGAAATTCCGTGTAGAAATATGAAGCAACACTTGATTGGTTTCTACAACAATGATAGGAGGGTAGTGGCTATCTGTTTCGTCACTAATCAGCGTACCAGCGCCAGCAGGTTCAATAAAGGACTTTACATACAAGGGAATGTTTTTGTTTTGCAATGGCTTAATCGTCTTTGGGTGAATAACTTTTGCGCCATAATAGGTCATTTCAATAGCCTCACGATAAGACAAACGATCTATTTTACTAACATTTTTAAATAACTTAGGATTGGCAGTGAGAATGCCAGGTACGTCTTTCCATACCGACATACTTTCCGCATTTAGGCAATAAGAAAATATGGCAGCGGTAAAGTCTGATCCTTCTCTACCGAGTGTTGTCGTGAAGTTCTCTGAAGTACCGCCAATAAAACCCTGAGTTAAGACAAAGCCTTTTTTCAGCATGTCAGGCACTCGTTTCTGAGCTTGTTGTTCTGTGGCTTGCCAATTAACTTTTGCCTCTCTATAGCTATTGTCCGTAAGAATGACATCACGTACATCTAGCCAGGTTGTAGGGAGATTTTGAGTGTTCAGATAAGCGCTAACAATACGTGTAGAAGTAAACTCTCCAATAGATACTATCTGATCGTATATATAGTCGTAACTCTCTTCTGGTTCATCTTCCAAAACCCATTCTACTTCAACGAAAGTATCATTTATTAAATCAAATATTTCATTATTTCCCTCAAACAGCTCTTGTATTATACCATAATGAAAACGCTTAACATCTTCAAATAAAGATGCTGCTTCTCCTGTTTTATTATAGTAAGCATCAACAACTTTTTCCAGTGCATTGGTCATTTTTCCCATGGCAGAAATAATAAGGACCAACTGCTCATCTTTATAGCTTTGAAGAATTTTAGCTACATTTTTCACACCTTCAGCGTTTTTTACTGAAGCGCCACCAAATTTGAATACTTTCATTTCAATAATTCATTGGAATTTTAAACATACGCTCTCATTCCCTTATTTGCGTCTACGTTGAATAGTCAAATAGTCCAGGTAGTATAATAATTTGAAAGAAATGATATTGTCTGGCTGAATATCATCCGTAGACATTAGTCCCCAGTTATCACCAAAGCCATAAGTGAATTCAGTATCACTATTCAATAAAGACCTCTTCCAGATAATATTAAATTCACTACCTGGTGCAAAACGAAAACGATAAAGGAGGTCTATATTGTAAGCATTGAAACTTTGATTGTTTTCACCTGTATACAATGTATTTCTAAGCGTTCCGTCTTGTCTTAACTGGAAATATACGGATTCTCCGTCATCCAATCCATAGTCAACTAAAGCCCAGTAATGACGGGCTCTTACGCTTACAGACATTTTAGGGGTAAACATAATGTTGGCAGTGACAGCACTGGTCAAATCTCTTCTATCTCTGCGCCCCATAATTACACTTCCATCAGTGTCAACATTGACAAAACCATAATCATTGCTGCGTTTTTCATATCCAAATGAAGGACTAATATTAAATCCTCGGCTCAACCTAAGGCGAGGGGTCAAACTCCCAAAGAAGGCCCTTCCGTTCCATTCTGGGTATTGCCTGAAACCACCAGTTAAATTATACGAGAGCGCTCTGCCTACATCTGTTGTAATGAAGCCATTTAATTCATAAGAACGGGGAACAATGAAGAATCTGTCTTCTGTTCGCGGTGCAAAATAATCATTAGAAGAACGGGGGAATATGTCAGTGAAGAAGCCTACTTGTGTTTCATTGCCAAGATTGAACCATATACCCGCATCAATGAAATAGTTAGCAAAATTACGGGGAGCATAACGTTGTTCATGATTAATGCCAGCATAGATATTGAAATTGCGCATAAAACCAAGAGGCTTGAACACACGATATTCGACACGCCCTTTATGCAGTATGCGATTGAAAGTAGAAAAGCCCAGGTCATTGGCATCATAACTCCGACTTTCTACATTTCTTTCTATACTGTAGCGGAAATTACCATTGAATTTTCCGGCTTTTAATCCATAAGAGAAGCCGCTTTGCCCTTTATTAGTCCCATCATCTTCTTTTAGAAATAACTGACTTATAGAGCCACGACCAATGATAGTATATCGGGATTGATTGTCAGTTAAGCGAAATTCCAGTCCCGATACATTAGCATCAGGAGAAAGACCTTGACGAATGACATTTGTGTTGATAAAGCTGACATGTGAATTGTTGGGGAGTAATTGATCTACTACGAGAACATTGTAATTTGTCAACGGATTAGTTTCTATTAATTTAAAGATATTGCCATTAGTTCCTGTCTTTGTCTTTGCAAAACTTTTAGCAGTGATCGCATTTAAAAAACCTACACCT
>JAHDFX010000297.1:0-1377 GCA_020627965.1 Saprospiraceae bacterium
GGGATGCTCATCAGTGGTTCGATCCTAAAAAGAAAGACTATTAGGATCATAAAAACATACTTTTGTTTCATAGTATTGTTCGTTTTTTAGTTAAAAAATTATCTATTTGCAATACATTCATTCATAGCACGTCTGAAGTCAAGTTTTGAATATTTTGCTATAGTAACCACTTCATATTCCCAGGTTCGAGTAGTGTTTTGGGGCTTGCATATAAACTGCCACATTGTTTCGCAAGTACGCTCAGCATCTTCAACGATTAGTACTCCAGACAAAGCAGTAGAAGATATTTCGACGTCACTCACTACACATACAAATGCTTGTCTCACTTCGTCCCAGCCGCAGTCATAATCATCTTTGTTCAGTTTACTTGATATAGAGCCTTTTACGTGTTCCCTAAGTTTAGCTTTTGCGTTAGCATGAGCATCAGAAAAATTATTTTTACTATATCCCGTGGCTTTGAAGTAAAAAAAATCGCTATCCTCTTTTGGAATTACGACATGCGGTTTTGCTGCCGGATTGCAGGACACACTTGTTTTTTCCCACTGCTCACCTTGCCTACTTCCACAACAAGAAGACAGATATAACAGGATTAATAATAGCATTGCTTTAGGCATTAATATTTTCATTTTATATTTTTTAAAAGTACTAATAGTCATTCCGTGTAAGTCTTTATTAGAGTACACGGAATGACTGTTTTTATTATCTAATCAACACAAGCCCATACCCAGCCTTTGCCACGGCATGTTGTATGTACTTTTCTGCCATCACCACAGCATTTATAGCATTTAATATAATCCCCTTTCTCTACATGAACTCTCCCAGATCCTGAACATACTCCACACTTCATATTATAGTTGAGATAGTAGCCCGTACCTTTACAGGATTCATGGTTTACTTTTATGCGCTTCTGACCGGGCGCACACCTCTTAGCTCCCTGCGCTTTTCCTAAATTTTTAAAGCAAATTATTTTTACTATAGAAAGTTGAGCTTGCCAAACTGTCGGTTTAGCAGCACAAAATCCAATTGTGCAAAGCACAATAACGAATACTGTCAGTTTCAAAATTTTCATGATTTTTTTAGATTTTTAAAATTGTTAGAAAAGAGCGAGAAACCATAGAAGTTCCTCCGCTCCAGTTAGAAAATAAAAGGCTATTCCTTATTACCTGGTGTAAAGAATAAACTGAAGAAAGGCGAATCACAAGTATTACCTTCCCAGCAACTCCAGAAGCTTTCAAGTTGTCGGCTGGCTTCTTCGGTTGTTGCATTGATCAGAAACTCAACCTGCCCGTCAATTTCCTTTACAATAAAGTTGCAACCGTCAACCTGCTGCTCAACGAATTCTTCATGAGATTCCAGCTTCAGATTCACTACATTACC
>JAHDFX010000297.1:1387-6207 GCA_020627965.1 Saprospiraceae bacterium
ATTCTGTACACATCGTTACAGGCTTCATCGGTAGAAAAAAGCTCACATTGTTTTTTGCCCGCGCCTAACAGCACTCCCTGCGCCGTTCCATACAGTTCGCAAACTTGGCCTTGGGCTAATGCAATGGTCAGGCAGCCCAGAATAAATACAGCCGTGCCTAAAAATCGTTTCATAGAATTGAATTTTAAGTAGTTATAAAATAATGATTGATTAATTTCCCTTATGACAATGCATAACAAAGCCATACGTTGGGAATTTTTACGTTCGTATTCAAAGCATCACTATCATACAAATGATACTTGCTGATGGTGTCAAATTATTTTCCTGATGGTGCTGACTTTGTTTCTGATGTTGTTATTTCAGGCAGAACCGGTACAGATAATTCGTTCTCCCTGTCATATTGAATTGGTGCCTGCGGTGTAAAGGTCGCTGCCACCAAATCAGCCTGAACAAGTATCAAGTATTGTAAATAAGGGACGATCTGCTCCGTTTTGACTTCTATTTCATTGGATTCTTCACTGAGTGCAAGTAGTTCACCTCCTGTGGTTTGCGATAAACAATTTGCAATGGCGAATACTTCGCCATTTTGATGATTATCAAGCAGCAAGGAGAAAGCGTGAACTTTAATATTTGCCCTTAATAAATCCTCAGCTATTACGCAGGTGCTTTCATTGCCACAGGTATTTATTCCATCTGTGCACAGGAAAATAGTTTGAGCATTAGTATTATCGGAAAATTTGGTTTTAGCTTTTTTTAGTATTTTATTGAGAGGTGTACCTCCGCTAGCTTCTAAACTTTCTATTATGTCTCTTAATTGATGACGATTAACGGAGCCTGGTTTTACACTTATCTGTTTTGATATACAAGTTCCACCAAGCGTTAATAATCCTACCGATACATTATATGGTAAATCATGAGTAAGCTGTGTCATAATTTTCTTTGCTTCAAACAATCTACTATCTCCGGTAGGAGAACGACTACTCATACTGCCGGACACATCTACTACAAACAACAACTCACTATTCGGAATTTTGAGTTTTTGCAGTATTGGAGTGTGTGGCGGTGGGGGTGGAGGATTACAGTATGATTGAAAATCAGGTATCTCTAATTGCTGAATAAGGCTGTCGCTGATATAATTAAACTTAGTCAATTCAGGATCGATGCCCAGAACGGTACGTACTACCATTCTGTTATATTGAGCTGTGCAGTTATTACTATCTAATTGTACAGCTTTGTCAAAGTATTCGTAAGCCTGTTGAAAGTCGCGTCTGTGTATTAGTCGGGCCTTGCCCTTGGTTATGTCAGACTGGTTGAAACATCTTGCTACACCATAATTTGTCCATAATAGGGATTCCAATTGGGTAGAATCAATTTCCTGCCTATTGAATAGATACAGTGAATGGTCGTAGCCACTAAGGGCTTCTGTTCTGAATCCATAACTTGTGGCAATGTGTGCTTTCCAGACCTCAATCATTACTTTTTCTATCGGGCTACTATAGTCCGTAGCTGTAATTCTTCCTATCCAGGCATAAGCCTTTTTATGCTTGCCCATCTCCTCATATATCTTCGCAATTTCCAGAATGTACTCGTTTCTGCGATCCAGCTTTACAGCTCGTTTCAAGTACTTGAGCGCCTTACCAGAGTCTCCTTTTTTATATTTTTTGATTGCTTTATATTGCCAGTGTCTGGCCTTGTCAATTGGATTTTTCTTTGGCAAAATATTTGCTGAAAAAGACATCATAAGACATAGCGTACATAATAATGTCACACAAATTGTTATCCGGTAAACAGAATATAGCTTTTTATTTTTTTTCATGATTCGAGTTTTTAGATACAACTATTAGATAATGTGTAGTCAAGGTACTCGATAAGGCAATTTTATTCTTTCCTACTTTTTTAAAAGTCATTAAATTAAAGAAATATAATAGCGTAAGGCAGGTAGTCGACCGCAACAAGTCCACACAAATAACTCACAATCAGGCAAATAAAAATCAATCTACTTTTTGAAAAATCAGTACCACTCCATAAAATTTGTTTAAGCCCAATTTAATTCTGAACTTTCGTCAAAATTATCCAGCAATTGTGTTTCGGACTTTATCAAACCTAAAAATTGAACAATGACTTCTACAATAATTGAATCCAAACTGGTTCGTTTATTTGTTACACTTCAAGAACAGGAAATGACCAATTTCGTAAGGGCGTGGCGAAAGAAACAACATTATGAAGGGACAGACGGCGTACATCTCTATCGCCTTTTTGAATATTTGAAAAAGTATTATAGCAATGAAAATAAACTGGGTAAAGAGAAAGTGTTCAGTTATATCTATAAAAATATACCATTCAGTAGTAAGGGTAATCGAACACTCAACCTACTACTATCCAAAGCAAATCCAATTGTCGAACAGTATATTATCCAATTGCAATTAGACAAGGAAGAGAAGAATAATCATCTGCAAAAGCAAATGATTATGATCCGTTATTTGAAACAGCAATTATCGGATGCTGCAAGAGCAGGAATGTCAAATGAACGTTTATATGATCGTTATTACAGGACAATAGAAAAGTTATATGAAAAGGTTTTGAAAAATCCCGTTAAAGATATTTTTGCCTACCTCGATGTATATACACTGAGTCACCTTCTGTATTATAATGTTGATTTGAGGCGTATTGATAAAGGAAAAATCACCATGGAGACTTTGGTTGACAGCCTTGATAAATTCTTATACGTCGCCAAACTCAAATACGGCTGTGAGATAGGTGTCAGGCAGCGGATCTGGGAAGAAGAAATTGATGCTGGAATAATGGGTAAACTCAATTTTTCAAATCATCAGACGATTGAATCTGATGATACTTTGCTTCAATTTTATGAACGCTATCATAAGCTGATCTCCAATGACCAATATGATGAAGCGGCTTTCAAAAATCTTCGTGATTTTACATTTGAAAAAATTGCTGATCTATCTTTTGATGAAGGGGAGAATGTATTGGGCTTGTTAATGAATTATACTTCATGGGCAAGCCGTTACAAACACGCTACTGCCGACATCAGTCTATCTCTTTATCGTTTTATTTTTCAGGAAGAATATTTTATTGACCAGGGCCTGGTTCACCCTATGCTACTGATCAATTATTGTTTTTACTGCTCGAAGCTGGGATATGCCTACGAAATTCCTGCTATCCTGAACCGGTATATTGAACAGGTCAAATCTGATAAGCGAGCAATGACTGAGAAACTATGCCAAGCGCATAAAAATTTCGCTGAAGGAAAATATGAGGAGGTCTATACTGAACTGCTCACACAAGGACCACTACCGGATTCTATGTTTTTTCTCAGCTATCGTTGTTTAAAAATCAAAAGCCTGTATATGCTAGGAGGTTATTCTATTGACGAAAATAACAGTAGAGAACCTCATCAGGAAGCGGAGAACTATATTATTGCTTTGGAAAAAAGCAATTATAATAAAGTCGTCAAAGAAAGCAATACTAATTTTGCCAGCTTAGTCTCTATAATGAGCCTGCATAAACAGACAAAAAAAGAACTACGAGCTAGCATCTTACAAGACCATTGTTTATCACGATTGGTTAAAATCTGTACTTGATGACTATAAGAGATAATACGAGGTTCACTCAATGATTCTGTGTAAAATAAAAAGCGACCCATTGCTGGATCGCTCCTGACTCACCGATAAGTGCAGTTCACAATTACTTGATGACTACGGTCTTCCGTTGCTGAATAGTGCTACTACCTTTGAATCTGGCCTCAACCTTGTAGGTTCCGGGAGACAGATTTTTCAGCGACAAGGTATCTCCGGCTTCCATTTCTTTTTCCTCCAGTTTCACAATACCGCACTGATCCTTTACGGTCACTACAACAATACGGTCATAGTCGCAAACGACTTCGACACGCCCCTGAGCAGTATCTATGACTCCGGTTGAGAGAGGTGCGTAAATACCTGAATGTTCAAAACAACTCCCATAGCTGTTGTTTGGGGTAAAGGTAAGTAGTAGGCTACAACTTAAACATAGTAGAATAATTCTCATTTTTTTAACTTTTAGGTTTTGTAATACGATTTTCATTTTGATGTTCTCTTATTATTATAGAACCGCCCAATATTAAATCGTACTCCTAAAAATTAAAAAATGGCATTTTTTTAGTGAAATTGAAATCATTATAAATGATTACTATTTCGTACCTTCTTTTTGTTTTGAAAAATCATAGTATTTTCTGCTAAAGCTGACGCATTCATCGACACTTATTATTTATGTTTTTGTGGAAAACTGCTTGTTAAGTGTATATTATCATTGAGAGCAAACTACGCGAAAGCCAATGAAAGAATAACGCCTATTCGGAGAGTAATGGTATCGGGAAGCCACTCTACACCCTCCTGCCTCATTGCCCCAGCTACCACCTCTAGCCACTTTTTCTGAGACATTTCCTCTAATCAAAGGATTACTTTGATAATTGGCATCATAAAAACTGTAATTATCGCTACACCATTCCTGTACATTTCCGCTCATATCATATAAACCCAAAGCGTTTGGATGCTTACGTTTAACTGAAAACACACCTCCTCTCGAATTAAGATTATACCATCCCTCATTATTCATATCATCGCCCCCACTATACTTGCACTCCTTTCCATGTCTGCCAGCACGAGCAGCATATTCCCACTCTGCCTCAGTTGGTAAGCGATAGATTCGTCCTTCTTTATGAGTTAACCATTTACAATATGCTGTGGCACCATGCCAGCTCACCTCAATTACAGGGTAATTTTCATAACCTGGCTTAGCAATAAAATCACTACCTCGTTTTTCAATTT
>JAHDFX010000042.1 GCA_020627965.1 Saprospiraceae bacterium
GAAAAAGAAAAAAAGAGCGAGTCATAGTGTAAATTTATTTCCTCGTCATTCCTAACAGTAACTCAAAAGTATTTAATGTTTAATAGACATTAAATACTTTTGAAACACTTCAACAACTACACTCGTCTATTGAAAACCCTGATAGAATTATCTACATAAAAAGAATAATTCTATCAGAGTGGACATCATTTCCATTTGAACTTTTTTTAAAAAACTACTGATGCAAAAGCATGCTAAGATATTAGCCGTATTACTCTGTCTGGTCTATTCTCTGATTAGCTGGGGGCAGTGTATGCCAGGAAATTTAGACAGTGATCTTGATGGTATTTGTGATTTATTAGATCAAGATGATGACAATGACGGAATCACAGATACGAATGAATCTATCTGTTCCAGTGTTGATTTATCCAGCCTGAATATGTATGGTAATGCCATTGCTTCCATTACAGCGACAGAAATCCAACTCACTAATCTAGGAGCTTGGAGAAGTTCCTATTCTACTGAAACATTCAATCTGCCTCTCCATCTATCATTCAAAGCCAACACCAACAATTACAATATGATTGGTCTATTGCCGGTAGGTGCTACAGAAACCGTCAATAGTTGGAATGATAGTGCCTATAAAGCCTATATTCATGTAAATGGACGTTGTTATGGGAAATTTCCAGATCAATGGACTTTCACCCATCTTCAAAACACTAACCAACAACTTATAGAAATCGATATTTCAACAAATGGTATCTTAACGGTTGCCATAGCTGGTCAGGTTATACATACGGGAACAGCTCCAATTGGTGCTTATAAGTTAGCAATTAGTAGTCATAGTGGAGGAATGATTGAAAACATTAAACTCACCTACGATTCTGTACCTTGTAACAATATTGACCTTGATACTGATGGTGATGGAACACCTGACCGCCTCGATCTGGACAGCGACAATGACCTTTGTGTAGATGCTTTTGAAGGAGATGGCGGTTTCGTTATCAATGACATGGATGGTCAGGGTAGGCTCCTCGGAGGCATAGAATTAAATGCAGGGAGTCCCAATTATGGCATTCCTCTAATAGCCAATAACGGTCAGGAAGTCGCAGGAAGTACAGTTGTATATACAGCTCTACCCGATACAAGAGCTTGTCAGTGTATGCCTTTAAACAATCCTCTCGATAGTGATAATGATGGAGTTTGCGATGCTGCTGACCTTTGTGATGTGATCTCAGATGCGCTTATCGGAACTCCTTGTGATGATGGCAATGTTTGTACTGTAAATGACCAATGGATGCCTTCCTGTGAATGTGCAGGTACATACGCTGATGCCGACGGTGATACGATCTGTGATGCAATGGATAACTGTCCTGATTTCGACAATGCCATTGACATGGACGATGATAATATTCCTGACTGTCAGGACACCTGTATTGATGTTGATGAAAACGATATTTGCGATGCTCTTCAAGCTAGTCTGACGCCAGAAGAATTAAAAGTTTATGCCAGCCATCGAAGAGGCTATTACAAAGAAATTTTTTCTTTATCTCTTTATTCCAATGATCCGGGAGCTTCTATTTATTATACCACCGACGGCAGCTCTCCATCTAACTCAGACCAGCTTTATAATGGCAGCCCTATTCCTATAAATTCTACGACTACCTTAAAGGTAATTGCCTATTCCTCTCAGGATACTTCAGTTGCTAATACACATACTTACATATTCATGGATGATGCCATAAACCAACTTAACGGGGCATCTATTGAACCTTATCGCTCACGATTAGATTCTGCCTTTTTATCTATCCCTACTGTTTCTGTTGTCAGTTCTTTTGGTACTGTATTCGATGATGATTCTATCCAACAAGTTACTATTGAATGGTTACCTTTTGAAGGAGAATCGGGTACATTTTCCAGTTGTGGTATCAGGAATTTTGGTGGCGCTTACACTGATTTTGCCAAGAAGAGTCTTCGCATTTATTTTAAAGATGAGTTTGGCAATGGTAAACTAAAATACCCCATTTTTGGCGATACTAAAGAAGGTGTAGCAGACGAATTTGATCGTCTGGAATTTAGAAGTGGTTCACACGATATGTCCATTAGAGGTTTCTACATGTCCAGTAGTTTTACCGATGATCTATTCGCTGAAATGGGTAATCAGTCAACACATGGCAGACATGTCAATCTTTTCCTGAACGGACAGTATTGGGGGCAATATTATATGCGTGAACGTTTTGGAGGACATTATTTCGCCAATTACTACGGAGGAGATAACGAAGATTACGAAAGTCTCAACGGTAATCTCAACATCGGCGCAGAGTGGAATGTAGGCGTACCTTATGACGGAGATGGCAGTCTCTGGGAATACGTAAAAACCCTGACCACTTATGATGAGCTTAAGGAATATGTGGAACTGAACAACATCATTGATTATATGCTTATGTATTACTTCGGAAGATGCGAAAATGAGTATAGAGCAGGAGCAAGTTATGATGATAAGCTAAAATTTATTTTCCAGTTAAATGACCCTGATGGCTTTCTTCGGTCAGGATATGGTGGAGACTTTAACCCTGATACCGAAACAGGCCCAGGCAATATATTTGGGAACCTGCGAACAGAAGATCATCCTGATTTTAACATACTATTGGCAGACAGGGTTTACAAACACTTCCTCCACCCAAGAGGTTCCTTGCTTCCTGAGAATAATATAAGACGATTAGAAGACCGTTGTAATATTGTCAATAATAGTATGATAATAGAATGTGCACGTTGGAATTATCGTACTTATCCTTCATGGTTAACCGAACACGAAAATACTAATACCATATTAGATACAAAAACAGACTTAGTCTATCAATCCCTTGCTGATCGTGGAGATTATGTAATATTGGATGCTGTAGAATTCTCACAATATGGTGGTCTTCTTAATGAAAATGACCAGATTACATTGACCCATTCAAATCCAACTGGTAGCATTTACTACACCACTGATGGTACAGACCCAAGACTCCCGGGAGGAAGTCTTAATCCCTCTGCTATACTCTATCAAAACCCTATAGTAATCAATACAAGCACCCCAATTTTTGCCCGTGTTTATGATTCGGTTTCGTCTGATGTAAGAGACAGATGGTCTGCCACCTGCCCAGAAGTCTTTGTTATTGATCAAGTTTATGATAAGCTGGTTATCAATGAAATTATGTACCATGCTGATAGTCTTTGTTCTGCCACAGATTCTACCGAATTAGACTATATCGAACTAAAAAATATAGGTGCAGAAACCATCAACCTGGCACAGTGTCGATTTAGCGATGGTATACAATTTGAGTTTGGCTATGAGGATATTATACCAGCAGGTGGCTTTATAGTTTTAGCGGAAAATGCTGAAGAATTTCAGGCGGTACATGGTTTTTACCCTTTCGGGCAATATAAGGGCGGACTCAGTAATGATGGTGAAAGATTAGAACTGATCAATCCGCTTGGCAATATCATCGATTCTCTGACTTATAATGACAAAAATCCCTGGGATGAAGCCCCCGATGGAAACGGACCATCCCTAGAACTACTCGATCCTTATGCTGACAATAATGATCCCGTCAACTGGTTCCGTTCTGATAATGATTGTGGCACACCAGGCACTCAGAACTCTCGTGTATGTACTGGTACAGCCGAACCTATTGTCATCAATGAAATCAATTATAATTCAGATAATGATGGCTTTGACCCTGGTGACTGGGTAGAGCTATACAATCCGAATCTTGCCCCTGTAGATATTTCAGGTTGGACTTTTTATGATAATAATAATGCATTTGTCATCCCTGCCGGAACAAGTATTCAGCCAAATGATTTTCTGGTTATTGTGGAAGATGAAACACTATTTGGCAGTTCTTTTCCTCATTTAAATAATGACCAATATCTCGGCAATTTTGTATTTGGTTTGAGCAATAAAGGTGAACGAGTCAGTCTTTTCAATGAAGATAAATGTCTCTCCGATTATGTCGTTTTTGATGACAAATTACCCTGGGATACCATTCCTGATGGTAATGGGCCCTCATTATCACTCATTACAACCGACCTTGATAATGTGTTGCCTGAGTCATGGGAAGCCTCCTCTAGTATCAACTCGGCATATGGTACGCCCGGACGACCTAACGTCCCTTGCCCGGAGAATAACATTATACTACCTTCTACTGTATGCACAGGATTGCCTGTAAATATTACTATTGACAGCCTATATTCCAGAATGAGTCTAAACTGGATATTATCTGGGGCAACCCCTTCCAATGCTACTTCAGACAGTATACAATTGGTCTGGAATACGCCGGGAACTTATAATATTCAGTTGGTTTCCAGTTATTTTGAATGTACCAAAATTTACAATCAACAAGTAACTGTGCTCAACTGTAATGACCAACCTCTGGCTGTAGACGATAGCTTCATTGCCACAGAAGATATTCCTTTAAATGATGTCATCAGCTTAAATGATAGTGATCCCAATGGGGATGCCCTGACCTGGAGTACCAACCCAATAAACCCACCAACAAACGGCGCTCTGACCATCAATCCAGACGGCACTTTCTCTTATACGCCCGATCCGGGGTTTATTGGTAATGACAGTTTTGAATACGAAGTTTGTGATGATGCCAGCTATACCCCAACTTTCATATTCAATAAAAGAGTAAGCTCTGGCGAAGATGATGTAGAAGAATTAGCTGCCGATGGTTCTATTAATACCAGCAGTGGCGATCTTGATCTTATGGATGATAGCGGTGAAATATTTTCAGCCGTCGGAATTAGAATAAGCAATATTAGTATTCCTAAAAATGCCATGATTACTGGCGCCTACATTGAGTTTGTAGCTGATGAAAATAACAGTCAGACTACCTCATTAACGATAAGTGCGGAAGCTACTGGAAATGCAGCTCCTATTACTACTACCCCATTTGCGGTAAGCAATAAAATAAAAACAACTGTCACTGCCAACTGGTCGAATATACCCGCCTGGACAGCCGGTAATACTTATACCAGCGATGACATCAGTACTGTTGTACAGGAAATCATCAGTCGGGCAGACTGGCAAAGCGGTAATGCCATGACTTTCATTTTTGAAGGAACAGGAACACGTACCCCAGAAACCTATGAAGGCGGAGCAACAGTAGCTCCAAAGCTCATTGTCAATTACGAACTTCCTGGTAGTAATTCCAGTATTACTTTATGCGATCAGGCAAACGTCAATATTACAGTTGAACGAGGCTGTATAGACCTTAATATCTCAGCTTTTCTTGAAGGTCCTTTTAATGCCCTTACGGGCGAAATGA
This sequence comes from Saprospiraceae bacterium, assembly GCA_020627965.1. Classification (GTDB taxonomy): domain Bacteria; phylum Bacteroidota; class Bacteroidia; order Chitinophagales; family Saprospiraceae; genus JAHDEO01. The sequence continues at coordinate 5,298 of JAHDFX010000042.1, forward strand.
ATACCGACCTCAATACGCTCAGAGGATTACTGCCCGGACAAATACCTGCCAGTAATTTTGCTATACCTACCCCAGCCGGACAACCTTATAATATGCCGCCATGGAACTATGTAGGTACAGAAGGTAATAGCTGGACAAATACAGAATATACCGATGATATGGTAGACTGGGTGTTAGTATCTACACGTACAGGCATTGATAAAAATACAGAAGTCGGCAGGGCAGCCGGTATGCTACTGAAAAATGGAAGTATAAGTTTCATTGAAGGCTGTGCCCTCGAAAATTATGGACTGGACTCCGTCTACATTGCCATAGAACACCGTAATCATATGGGCATTATGTCCTCACAAAAAGCGGAAATTCTAAATAAAACACTGACTTGGGATTTCAGGTCTTCAGACAGTTATAAAGACGCGACTAGTGTCGGTCAGAAAGAGATACTCCCTGGCACCTGGGGCATGTTTGCCGGAGATGGCGACCAATCAGATTTTCCAAGCTTTGATATAAAAGGAACTGATAAAACATTATGGCTCAACACCAATGGTATTTTCCAACAGTATGAAATTTCTGACTTTGACCTGAATGGTGATGTCAATGGGGCAGATAAGGTGCTTTGGTTTGAAAATAATGGCGTCTCTTCGAGGGTGCCTAAGTAATTTACCTATACCATATACGTCCTGAACACACACAATATAGGGCGCAGTTCTAAATTGTCCTAGCCCGTTTAATTCCTAATTGTATGGCATTCATTAGGTTATGCCATCTTCCTGAAAGGAAGGTACACCTTAAAACCAACATATTATTCAGGTTCTCCTTATACCAAAAAGTACTCGGTTCTTTAAATCCGAGGTTGATGACCCGCCTAATTGCGGACTCTACTAATCCGCTGCCAAACAAGAGCTTACGTTTTTTAAATTGCTTGTATTGCATACGATCATGGTGCTTTTTAAAGTACTGTAATGCCGTTTCCATATCTTCACTCAAAGTAGATTTTGCTTCCCGAATGAGCTGTTCAAATTTTCGGACAATGGAATTAGCTAATCCTTCCCACAGCCAATTTTTCCATAGTTCAAACTGACTGTTTCGTTCCGGTTTGCTTAACGGCAAAAGCTCACTAAGTTCCTTGAGGTGTTCTACTGCATGATAGTATTTCATATTTATCAATCTGAATAATTTTTACAGTCGAGTTTTCTTCACCCGTTCTTGTATCATAAGTCTAAATCTGCCCAACTTTAAATTTAGGATATGTATAATTCAATTCTTTTTTTAGTTCTTTTTGCATCGTGCAACTTAACATTAATGTCATAACAGTGATTAGTAAAAATTTATTTATTTTATTTTAATAATTGATAATCAGATTTTTTTAAAATTTTATTTAAATAAATTAATTGTATTTAATGTTAAATTGGTAAAAAAATAATCAAACTCCCCCCTGTATATTTGTGAAAAGAAATTCTTCAATTATAAATGTATATTCTTATGAAATCGTTCCTTTTTCCAATAATATTAATCTCATTACTTTTTTCGTGTAATGTTCAACTTTCAGGACAAACACCTCAGTTTGAATGGGCATGGTCAACCGACACGTCTGCTGATGCTACTAGTGTTTCTTCCAATAGTGTCTGTACTGACCTGGATGGTAATGTGTACACCACAGGTAATTTTAAAGGAAGAGTTGATTTCGATCCGGGGGCCGATTCGACCATATTGGACTCTGATGGCTACAATCATATTTTTATTCAAAAACTAGCCCCTAACGGAAACTTGCTCTGGGCAGCTTCTATGGGCGGGAGTACAACGTTGACCAACGGAAGTACTTCAAGTTATGGACTTGCTATTACAACAGATACAGATGGCAATGTTTATGTTACTGGTTCCTTTATGGGAACGGCTGATTTTGATCCAGGGCCAGGTATTGCCAACTTAACTGCTCCTCCAGGACAAAATTCAATCGATATTTTTGTACTCAAACTGGATACAGACGGCAATTATATATGGGCGAAGCATATGAACGGGATATTCATAGAATCCGGAAGAGCTATTTCTACAGACCCTATAGGTAATGTCTATATTACCGGACTGTATAGATTGACAGTTGATTTTGACCCTGGCCCCGATGTTGCCTCCTTAACTGCTGTAGGCTCAATAGATGATGTATTTGTAGTAAAGTTGGACGCCGATGGTAATTATCAATGGGCAATTTCAATTGGCTCAGAATTTTATGATGCTGGTCTTGGAATAGCTAATGATGAGTATGGAAATGTATATACTACAGGATATTATAGTGGGAAAGTAGATTTTGACCCTGGCCCCGATTCCTTGTTTCTCAACTCTAATCGTCAAGATATTTTTATTCAAAAACTGGATACTGATGGCAACTTATTGTGGGCTAAAACTTTTGAAGGCAGACCACTTGGAGATGACCTAGGACGCAGCGTTATAGTAGATGATGAAAATAATGTATACCTGGCTGGTTCTTTCAGTCAAGAACTAGATGCAGACCCAGGACCAAATTCTACCACTCTTACAGGGAGTGATTTTCTTATTAAACTGAATTCAGCAGGTGATTTTCTTTGGGGAACCCCCATTAATCGTGCTGCGGTATTCCCAAAAAGAAATTCCATCGCAATTGATGCAGAAAACAATATATACACCGTTGGCTATATCTTCGGAATCACCGATTTTGATCCCGGCCCAGATAGTCTCCTATTCGGGGAAGCCAATACAGTAAAAGGTTTTATTCAAAAATTTGATACTGATGGGAATGTGGTATGGGTTGATATTATCGCACCAAGAGCAGAGAGTATTAGTATTGATTCTGCCTGCAATATTTTTGTATATGGCGAGGAAGCTGACACGATTGATTTTGATCCCGGACCAGACACTTATTATCTAACACAAAGTGGTACTTATATCGCTAAATTCTCTGGTGCTTGCGATGAAGTAGTTAATGTTGAAGAACCCACAATATTTCTCGCTTCTCAGATGTCTCTCTATCCCGTTCCTTCAAACAAAAGCCTGAATATAGATTATCATTCCAACAGTCTCAGAATTTTAAATATCGAAGTCATATCAAATACCGGGCAGGTTGTCCTTTCAGACCAGGCAACCGTAGAAGAGGGGATCAATACTATTTCGATGGACATTGAGTCACTGCCAGCCGGATATTACTATGTTCGTACTCAGCAAGCCAGAAAAACGCCGCAAATAAAACCCTTTATAAAAATTAGCCCTTAGATGCTTTCTTAATTTTGGTTTTTGGAGTTCTATTTGAACTCTTAGGTAAATGGAAAACAGGTCTGAATTTACTAATTTTAGTGAATTTGGGCTTGTTTTTTAAGTTGGTATGCTCTGATTGTTGGTTTCATTTTTTTGTTTTCAATTGGTGTTTAAATCCCAATAAAAGTTTGGCCAGTCTTTTTTTTTGATAAACGAACATTATTTGTTGCAAATTTTATAAATGCTCAAAAGCTGCTTTTAGATCAGCTATTAGATCATCTGCATCTTCGATACCCACGCTAAGGCGAATCAAAGAATCTGTCATACCAACTGCCAGGCGTTCTTCTCTAGGAATAGAAGCATGGGTCATGGTAGGCGGATGACCGATTAAAGACTCCACACCACCTAAGGATTCTGCCAGGCTGAAAAGGTGCGTATTGCTCATTACCTTCGAACCAGCTTCCAGTGTATCTTCATGCAAAGTGAAAGATACCATAGCACCAAAATCACGCATCTGCGTCTTAGCCAGTTCATGACCGGGATGGTCTTCAAAGCCAGGATAGAAAACTTTACTGACTTTTGGATGCGCTTTCAAAAACGCTGCAATGACACGAGCATTTTCGCAGGCACGCTGCACACGAATATGCAGTGTTTTAATACCACGTAATACCAAAAAGCAATCCTGTGGTCCAGGAACAGCGCCAGCACTGTTTTGGATAAAATAAAGCCGATCTGCCAAATCTTTATTTTTAGTAACCACAGCACCATGCACTACATCAGAATGACCGCCCAGATATTTAGTTGCTGAATGTAAAACCAGATCAGCCCCCAAATCTAAGGGTGTTTGCAGATAAGGTGATGCAAAAGTATTATCAACGCAGGTCAGAATATTATGTTTTTTAGCCAATTCACAAACCGCTTTGATGTCTACAATATTCAGCATAGGATTGGTTGGCGTTTCAATCCAGATAAGCTTAGTATTTTCATTGATCTTAGCCTCAATTTTCTCAATATCTGTCATTGGAACAAAGTGCCCCTTCACTCCGAAATTGCCAAACACTTTGGTAATGAGTCGGTAAGTTCCACCATACAGATCGTTGGTTGAGATCACCTCGTCGCCGCTTTTTAGCAATTTTAATACAGCATCTACAGCAGCCATACCGCTGGAAAAACAAATACCATGTGTTCCATTTTCCAAAGCTGCCAGATTATTCTCTAGCGTTATACGTGTCGGATTCTGAGTACGGGCATATTCGTAGCCCTTATGCACACCAGGAGAATCCTGTACATAAGTAGATGTTTGAAAAATGGGTGTCATAATTGCCCCTGTGCTGGGGTCTGGCTCAATGCCTGCATGAATAACTTTTGTACCGAATTTCATATTTCATATTATTTGACTGGCAAGGTAGTAAAATTTCTTATTTTTGACGATTCTAAACTAAAAGTACTTATGAGAACGATATTATTGATGCTGTTGTTTACAGCAATGTTATTTGCCGCCTGTGATGCCCCCAAAGAACCAGTTTTTCAATCTTTAAAAAATGTAAAAGTAAGTTCTGTTGGAATAACGAATGGACTGACTGTAAATTTAGCTGGTGAAGCCGTTTTTAATAATCCAAATCCTATAGGAGTAGATGTATCTGGAATGGATATAGATGTTTTTGTTAATGGTAAAAAAGTTTCTGAAGTTCATCAGAATCTGACGGCTGCAATGGAAGGCAATGCCGACTTTACGCTTCCGCTAAATTTCAAAATTCCGTTAAAAGACATTATCAATGATGTCAAAGGCGGCTTGATTAAAGACTTATTGAAAAAGAAAAAAGTAGACATCAAACTGGATGGAACGATTAAGGTGAAAATGGGCGGAGTAGATGTAAAAGTTCCTTTTGATTATGAAGAAGTACATGAAATCTGAAAATAAAAATTTGATGAAAGGCTATATATATTTGTTGTTATCAGGCATCTTACTTTTTGCTGCTTGCAAAGAAAAACTGACCCCAGAAGAATTAGCTGCACAAGAAGCTTATATTGCTTTACTGGAAGGCTATCAGTTCCCATATAAATTAAACCGTCCTGCTGTTACTTATAAACTACCAGCAATATTAAGAGAAGTATCAGGGTTGGCAATGACAACGACGGAAGAGCTTGCCTGTGTGCAAGATGAACGAGGTATTATTTTTATTTATGATACAGAATTAAAAGAGGTCAACAGGCGTATCAGCTTTGCAAAAGATGGCGATTATGAAGGTTTAGCCATTTCAGGAGCAGATGCTTTTGTATTGCGTGATGATGGGGATATATATCATGTACCGGGTTTTGATACAGCCCTACCGGGTAAGGAGAAATACAAAAGCCTGCTCGGCAAGAAGAATAACACTAAAAGTATAGCTTATCAAGCTACTGAAAAAAGACTTTTAATTGCTTGTAAAGATGGCAAAGGAACCAGCACTGACTTTCGTGAACAAATGGCAATTTTTGCTTACAATATTGACAGTAATACTGTAGCCGACTCTGTTTGGTATTCCATTGATAGTGATAAAGTAAAACACTATTGCAAATTTACCAAAATAGAAGAACCACAAGAAGAGTATCCCGAATTTTATAGCAAAGCAGTGAAAAGCTTTCCTATCTTTCCATCTGCTCTGGCAGTACACCCCAAAACCAATAATATTTATATCGTTTCAGGGGTCGGGTACTTCCTGTTTGTCTTAACCCCTGATAACAAATTAATATTTATGACCCGAATTAAGAAAAGCCTGCATCCACAAATTGAAGGGATGGCTTTTAAGAAAGATGGAACATTATTTCTGGCTTCAGAAGGAAAAGAAACGCCGGGTGTCGTGCATGAATTCAAGCACAATTAAACTAACTTTCCTTACGCATCTCCTTCTGCTGCTTCTTTTTTCAGTTCCGCAGCATTGATAGCATTAATCTCTTTATCAATGTAATACAGAGTCATTGGGCTATCACCTATAAGTTTGATTTTATCCAGAATAGAACGCATTAAATTTTCCTCTTCACGTTGCTCTGTAATGTACCACTGTAAAAAATTGTCTGTCGTAAAATCATTTTCTTCTTTAGCAATAGCCATAAGCTCATAAATAGACTTGGACACCTTCTGCTCATGCGCATAGACCATCTCAAACATCTTCTGTGAAGATTCAAATGTGTGTGGAACTTGAGCTATAGCAGGCGTCAGTGCATGTGCGCCAACATCGCTCATATATTCAAAGATACGCAGCATATGTTCACGCTCTTCGTCAGACTGCCGACGCATAAAACTCGTACAGCCTTCCAAACCCTGGTCGTCACACCAAGCCGACATGGATAAGTATAAAAACGAAGCATATCCCTCCAAGCTAATTTGCCTGTTCAATGCATCAGTCATTTTTTTTGAAATCATAGTATGATATTATGTACAATTACTTATTATGTAAACAGTACATTACAACAGTAAAAAACCAATAAAGGTTGAAAATAATTAGAATGTATTTTTCAGAAGCTATTTCTCATCCCTTATTACCCGGACAACGCCCACAACGCTTCCCTTTCTTATATTTCTTACAACATTTTTTCTTAAGCTTCTTTCCTTGTACAATGGCAAGTGGAAAAGGTAATACTACAGCAGAGGGGTTTTCAGGGTTGAAATGTCGCTTATCAGTAAGAGAATATTTGTTCATTTTACTAAGACTAATTCTAAATAGACTACAAAGTAAATGTTTTTTATGCAAATTTCATAATTCAATGACTTCTAAATCACAGGAATATTGAAATAGAAACCAATCCCATTATCCTCAACTACGAATACGTACATACCCCGAGCTTTTACTATATTGTATCCTAAGATGTGGAGATTGCTTTTTTCGGCTAACTTATTAAAATACTCTAATGCTTTCACAGGAGATTCAAAAAAATAAAATTCATTTTTCAGATTTTTTATAATTTATTGATCGTCAAATGACATCAGGTCTTAAACGAATGCGGAACATTCTCAATATCAATACGGAGTATTGACATTATTTATACCTATTATTATGAAAATTACATACTTAGGACATGCTGGTTTTCTGGTTGAAACTGCTAATTTTGTTGTTGTTATAGATCCCTGGCTTTCGCCAAATGGTGCTTTTGATAGCGGATGGTTCCAGTTTCCCTGCAATCATCATCTGCTAGAACTATTAAATACTAAGCTTAGTATTCCTAATATAGAAAAATATATTTATATCAGTCACGAACACAAAGATCATTTTGATATATGGACACTTAAAAAGCTCAATACAGAAGATTGTTCCTTTCTTATACCTGAATTTCGCCGACCTGTTTTATATGATTTGATTGAGCAGATTTCGACAAAAAAAGTTGAACTTTGCCCTTCAGATACACGAATTGATATTTTAGGAGGTTACATTAAAATATATGCAGAAGATAGTGAATTGAACAGAGATTCTGCTATACTAGTCGCTACAGAAGCTAAGCGTTTTTTGAATATTAATGACTGCAAATTGCATGATCGCTTAGCAAAGATATGCATGGAAGAAGGAAAAATTGATGTTTTTGCAGCTCAGTACTCAGGAGCCACCTGGCATCCGGTCTGTTATGATTATCCCGAAAAGACTTATCAGCGAATTTCCAGAAAAAAGATGTTTTCTAAATTTGAAGCAACGGCCAGAGCCATAGAAACAGTACAGCCTAAGATGTATTTGCCCTCTGCTGGTCCACCTTGCTTTCTTGACCCGGCATTAATCCATATCAATTTTGAACCTGTCAATATATTTCCAAGAACAGCCCAATTGGCAGCTTATCTTGAACAAAGACTGAATAATAAAGCACTCAAGGTACCTGATATGATGCCGGGAGATAGCCTGAATGTTGATGATTTGAGTTGGAAAAAAGTTTCAAAAGACCGTGTAAATGAGGATAATTTTGAGGACTATGTAAAAGCCTATGCAAATCGTTACTCAGCTTATTTCAAAGCACGCCACAAAACTTATACAAGGGATAAGATCGACAAGATTCAAGAACGTCTGATCGGGGAATTGACACGCAAACTTAAGCAGTTTAGCCTTAGCGAACAAATAGACCGACCATTCTATCTACAATTTAAAGACCACGAAAACTCCATTATCAAGGTTGATTTTCAGCAAAAAACAGTATCGGCAGTTTCCGGTATTGCTGAAGGAGACCATTACAAAATGTCGGCTACTTCCTACGAATTGGAACGTGTACTTGACGGACACCTGACCTGGGAAGATTTTTCGCTTACCTTTAGAATGAGCCTTAATCGTGAGCCAGATGTTTATCAAACCATTATGCAAGGTTTTCTGATATTGGAAGCGGAAGACCTAGAGCCTTTTTGTAGCCATATTCTAGCTTTAGAAAACAATCAGGAAAGAATTATTGTAGAAGCTGGCGGTTGTCGATACTCGGTAGATAAACTGTGTCCGCATCAGGGAGCAGATTTATCACAGGGCTGGATTGAGGAAGACCGCTATTTGGTTTGTCCTCGTCATCGTTGGCGTTTCGATCTGTATAATGACGGAGTTTGTATAGATAATGCAGGCACTGTCAATTGTGTGCCGTTAGAGGAAGATTAAATCATTGTATAATAACCCGTCCTTCCAACTCAGCATCTACAGGTTCTTTCTGTTCCGAAATATATTCAAGTATAGCATCTCTGAACAATTTACCTAATTCATGGTGCTTTTTATCAGCCAGAAAAAACAGATTATCACCACCATTGGCCAGATAATCAGAAATGCCGACTTTATACATTTTATCATTATCTATCGGCTGACCACCAATAGTCATATCTACTGTTTCTCCATTGCTAATGGTATGCCTGACATGCCAGCTTACCGGCCAGCCCCCCTTTTCTGCCATGACTTTAAATAATTTTGGCAATTCATTCCCTTCGACTTCCACTACCACAAGCATATTATCAAAAGGCATCAATTCAAATACTTTACTACGTGTAATATCTCCGGCAGGCAAAACAGGAATTCTTAGCCCACCAGTATTGGTCACCGTAAAATCAATAGGCGCACCATGGTATTTTTCGCATTGCTTATGAATCAGATCACTAACAAAATTACCTAATGTAGATTCAGGATCTCCTTTGGTCAGGTCTTTAGCAGTCTGACCTATTACCTGATTCATTTCAGCTTCAAGTTGTTCCTTGTAAGGCAGTATCATCCTAGTCATATCAACATCCGCTACAGATAGTGTGTCGCTGCGATGATAAGTAGTTTCTGTTCCTAATAAATGGATACGAGGCTGGCAAGAAATAGCCAGTATAATAAAACTGCAAAGGGCAATTAATCTGGTCATTTGATAATAATTTATAGTATGTTGCTAACTTCCTTATTGATGGCTATACGGGCTTTATCTAAACCTGTAACACCACGTTCATTGAGGAATTTAAATATAGCCCGACTGTATTCCAAGCCTGATGTGCCTTTAGGCGTTTCGCTGGCTACATGATTAATCATATTGATGGTATCATTTTTTGCCAGATTAAGAATTTGCCAAAGTTCTGGTGACACGTATATCTGCTGTGCTACATTATGCTCAAATTCCTGCTGAATAGCTATCTGTAAGGCAATTTGTAAGTCGGATGCCGTCATACTATTGGTTCGTATACGCAATATAAGATTTGGCAATGAAATTCGCTCACATAAAACTGCCAGACGCTCATAAGCCTGCAAACGCAATGGAAGTGTGATTTTGCGGTGTCCTGCTTTAAAGTCAAATATCTGAGATTTTTCTTCTGATTTGAAATATTGGCGTAGCATCAGATATACCGTCAGAAAAACGATAAAAGCGGGAATAGTGTATTTTAAAATTTCAAGAACTGCAGTCATAGTCTTTTTTTGTAAAACAAAATAGAGTGCAAATTTATTTAAATACTGGTAAATACAACGAATATCGCTTGAAAAGATACCAGATTCTTGACAATGCTTCGCATTGGGTTGAGAGACTAGTGTTTTAATGCGAATGGTTTGTAAAAAACTTACAGAGAGTATTGTCAACTATAGCAGGTTTGAAGTAAAGTTCGTAACTTTGTTATTCTATAAAGATTCTAACATATGAAAGATACAACAACCGTAGCGCCACTTAATCTTACAGATGGAGCGGTGAAACAATTAACACGCATCATGGAAGAAAAGAACGTACCAACTAATCATGGGCTCAGAGTAGGCGTGAAAGGTGGAGGATGTTCTGGTTTCACTTACATTTTAGGATTTGACCTTAAGAAAGATAATGATGATGAATTTGAAATTAAAGGCATGCGAGTTTTTATGAACAAAGCCCATGCGATTTATTTATTAGGTATGGAGGTCGATTTTTTGGATGGTTTGAATAACAGAGGGTTCACCTTCAATAATCCCAATGCTACAGATACCTGTGGTTGTGGAACTTCTTTTTCGGCTTAAATACTCACAATACTCCGTATTGGTTTTTGCTTTTATCAGTCAAATGTAAATCGACATAAAGCTCATACATCCAGTACATTGACAATCAGAATATTCGCTTTATTTTTTCCTCAAATGACATTAGGTCTTAAACGAATGCGGAGCATTCTCAATATCAATACGGAGTATTGTACTCAAGTACAAGGCATAAAAAAATCCCGTTTATCAATTTGATAAACGGGATTTTTTATATAACGAAAGAAAGATGTTATCATCTGGTATTTTTAACGAAACGTATCGTTCTGACCGTTTCATTAGCGGTAAGTCTTATCAAATAAGTGCCAGGTTGTAATCTGTCTACATCCATCACAATTTGATGGGAGCCAGCATACTTATCACCTTCAAAAACATTCAACACATTTTGACCAAGCATATTTAATACTCTTACTTTAACAACTGCATGCTCATCAAGCTTAAAATCTATAAAAGCTCTGTTACTTGAAGGATTTGGATATACTGTTAAGTCATCAAATAAACCTTCTTCTTCCATATCAAACAGAGGATTATTCATGTTTGAAAGGATAAAGTCGAGTGTAACTGCTTCTATTTCTGACATATAGTCAACAAACAGTTCTTGCCTATTATCATCTGAAGTCATTGGTAACGGGGCTGCCTGTATCAGGTTGACTGTCAGTATTAAAGCTAATATTATAATTGTAGAACGAACTTTTTTCATATCTTATTTACATTAAAGGGTTAACAATCCACAAACCTGTTACAATTCTAAAGATGCAATTTTTATTGCTCTAAAGCAAATTTTTAACTTAACATTTAGATTTTGCCCGACAGTGTTTCATTTCAAGTAAAAAAAACAAACTGCCCGCCAATTTTCTACATTTAATTGACGAGCAGTTTATACAAATCGTTGCCTCAGTCTATCAAATTTAGCCAACAAAATTAGCTAAACAACTGATTATGAGCCTTATATTTGAATTTAAATTTTAAACATCTATTTGACCATTAATTTCTGAGTACCTAACTTGTTTCCACTTTGTACAGCAACAAAATACAAGCCTCTAGCAAAATCCTCAACATTGATCTGGTGTTGCTGAGTATTTCCTGCTACATCTGCCTGATAAACCAGACGTCCTGAAGTATCATAAATACTGACAAGGCGCTGTTCATTATCATTAAAAGATATCCAGGTCGAAGAATTGGTCACGGTTGGTTGTAAAGAGAACCAGTCTGGTGCGTATTCAGGATTCTGAACATTGACCACACAAGCCTCACAAGCCTCAAAGCAGTAAGGTGTAAGCGTAACATCTTCAGTTCCTATCGTTACTATACGATTGGTAAAATCACCAGTAGTTAGTGTACAGGCAGCATCATCAGCAGGGTCTAGGTTTTCTGTACCGTCCCAGTCTCCATTATTAAATTTGAATTCATAAGTACCAGAAGATAGTTCAACCGTATCTCTGTAGATCATATCTCCATCATCATCGCTCATTTCAAGACAGGTTCCGCACCAGTTGTCAAGCCCTGCACCAGTAACATAAATAGGCCCAAGTACAGTAGTTTGAGACATATCTACCTGGAAAATCACATTGACAGGCGGGTTTGGAGCCACACATGACAAGTCTTCGGTACATTGACTAAAACAGTGCATTAGAGTAGTATCAGATTGTACGGACATCAGAAAACGGTCATTAAAATTACCTGGATCGCCGCAAGGCAGCCCCGTTAGGTTCTCTTTACAAGAGTAATCTGGGCATGCGCCGTTTGTGATGGTATAATAAGAAGCAAAACCTTTAGGTCTTTTAACTGTAAGTTCCCAGATATTACCTGAAGTATTGGTCATTGGAAAATCACCCGGATTACCAAAATTTCCTCCACCTGCGATGAATACACCAGCCGGATCAACAGTTTCAAATTCCATATTTACCTGGAATGTAATGTCTACAGAATCCTGCACAAATCCACATTCATAACAGCTACTAAAGCAATATGGACCATATGTAGCGTCGCCATCTACACTTATGTTGCGGTCTGCATTACCATTATTATTTATAGTACACGGAGCACCAATAGCCAAGAATTCCTGGCCTGCCCAGTTATCCAAACTAAACTTAAATAAATGGTCGCCACCAGGAATGTTTACAGTACCTTCCCACATACCATTCCCCATATCTGTTAATGGATTGGCATCTCCTGACCAGTTGTTAGGTGTACCACTAAAATATACGGTTGTAAATGGATCTGTATACTCAGACATGTCTACCATAAAAGTAATATCGCCGTCAGCCGCTACAAATCCGCAGGAATTACAACTTTCCCAGCATACAGTACCTACGCTTACATCTGCACCAGCCACGTTTAGTGTTCTATTGGTAAATCCATCTGTAGTTAGTGTACAAGGAGTGCCTTCACCCAATGTTTCCTGTATAGCCCAGTTATCCATAGTGAATTTGTACTCATAAAAACCATCCATTAAAGGAATGGTCGCTTCCCAGATGCCATTACCCATATCTGTCATCGGATTACCATCTCCCGACCAGCTGTTCAAGGTACCACTAACATACATTTGTCCTACAGTTCCCGAATACTCGGACATGTCTACCGAGAAAGTAACATTTTGTTGAGAATAAGCCATCGTGAAACACGTAATGGCAATGAATAGTGAAGTAAAAATCTTTTTCATATCAGCATGAATTTAATGATTATTTGATGTATACACACCATGTGTGTAAAAAAGCCGTATCAAGTTAGTGTATTTTTTACAATTTCCTTTAAGATGCTCAAAATAATTTGATTTTTTTGTCAGTATTAAAACAACATACAACTATAAGGCTTGAACCCTAATGAATAGCATATTACAAAGTGTTTCAAAGTATTAACTCAAGATTTAGTGCGCCTTACGTGAACTTCAATATCTGCAAAAACGCACATTATTGCTCATAAAAGATGTCACTAATTCAAAAAATAAGTAAAACCCTACCAGCAACTACATATTATGTTTGTAACAGATGTGACAGTAAGAAATCTCTAGTACATCTATAAAGGGTTCTTAGTACTGTGTGAAGATAAATACAAAAGCGTCTGGTAGTATTCTTGACACCAAATTCCCTAAAATGTGAAATCTTATTTACCACTAAAAATCTGCAATAATGATCGTTCTTTACACCACGCTCGCTTTTTTAGCAGCACTAATGATTGCTTACACAGCAACATCGCTTATTATCCAAATTGCAGAACAAAAACACGTATTTGATATTCCTGACGCTCGCAAACTACATATAAAACCAACACCAGTACTTGGCGGAATCGCTATTTTTTCTGGTTTTTGGATAGCTGGTTTGTTGTTTTCAGATATCGCCAACATCCAGTATTTAATTGCTGCTACACTTTTTCTAACCTTAATCGGTATAACAGATGATTTAATTGAATTATCTGCTTCAAAAAAATTTATAACACAATTTGTAGTAGCTGCAATACTATTCTTTGCTGGTTTCCAATTACAGGGATTCTATGGTTTTCTGGGTTTTGAGCAAGTTCATCCGATCCTGAGTTTTTCTATGACCTTATTGTTTCTTGTTGTCTTGACAAATGCCTATAACTTGATTGATGGTATTGATGGGCTTGCAGGAAGTTTGGGACTAATAGGAGCTGTTGTATTTGGTATTTTGTTCTCGATTATAGGAGCTACGAGCTGGAGTATTCTCTCTTTTGCTTTAGCAGGTGGAATCATCGGCTTTTTGAGGTTCAATTTTTATGGGGCATCCATATTTATGGGTGATACCGGATCAACATTCATTGGCTTAATACTTGGTGTTCTGAGTATCCAGTTTTTAAATACAGCCTACTATAGCGTTGGACTTACACAAGCGCCAATTATTGTAGGAGCCATCATATTTATACCTGTCATGGATCTTGTGCGAGTGTTTGGGGTACGTGTATTGCAGGGGCTTTCACCTTTCTATGCAGACCGCAGGCATATTCACCATATTCTCTTAGATCAGGCAGGTTTGAAAACAACAGTAATATGCACTGTTCTTGGTAGTCTGAACATTTTATTTGTTCTGATCGCTTCACAAACCAGTTTATCTATGATCACCGGTTTGTTACTATATTCGGCAATCGTATTGACACTAATTTTTAGTGTTAAATTATATAATGGAAAAATAAACACACAAACGAACAGAAAACAATCGGTCATAAAAATGCACCCGAGGGTGGAGAGTAAGACCTCTGCCTGATAAAATGACAAGGCTCGCCTTGTGCAACACCACAAAACAAAACCTGCTATAAGAAGCTGTTTGAATGTAGAATAGCTTCCGAAGAAAACCAAAAATATTTTCCCTATTGCGGTAATTTATTACTGCATGTCAAATGTCTACAATTATGAAAAAGGATAAACTCCGCTTAGGAATAGTGGGTACCGTAGGTGTACCTGCCAAGTATGGTGGGTTTGAAACCTTGGTTCATCACTTGGTTATTCACTTGAATCATCGCTTTGATATGACTGTATTTTGCAGTACAAAAGCCTATAATGAGTCAGAAAGAATGGATAACTGGAATGGAGCAAGATTAGATTACATACCATTAAAAGCAAATGGATTACAAAGTATTTTTTATGACCTCTGGTCTATGTTGCGTGGATTAAAACGCTGTGATGCTTTGTTGATATTAGGTGTTTCAGGTTGTATTTTCCTTCCTTTTATCAAATTATTTACCAAGAAGAAGATTATTGTCAATATAGATGGGCTAGAATGGCGACGCCCTAAATGGAATCGTTTTGCCAAGGCTTTTCTCTTATATAGTGAAAAAATAGCCTGCCTGTATGCAGATGAGATTATTACAGATAATCGTATTCTGAAAGAGTATGTAAAAATAAGATACAATCGGGATAGTCGCCTGATCGAATATGGAGCAGATCATGTATTTGCAGTACCCGTAACATCAGATACCAGACAGCGTTTTCCCTTTTTGAATGAAAAATATGCATTTAAAGTAGCCCGAATAGAGCCAGAAAACAATATCCATATTATTCTGGAAGCTTTCGCTCGTTTACCGCATCAAGCCTTTGTATTGGTCGGAAACTGGAATAATAGCAACTATGGCAAGGAATTGCGTCAGCGGTACGCCAAATACGATCATTTGTATTTAATGGATCCGATTTACGAATCCAAAGAGCTTAATCTGTTGCGTTCAAATGCACATTTCTATGTTCATGGCCATAGTGCAGGCGGAACAAACCCTTCTCTTGTTGAGGCAATGCATTTGGGTTTACCTGTATTGGCTTACGATGTGATTTATAATAGGGTGACCACAAATAATCAAGCTGTTTTCTTTGAGCATGTTACCGATCTACAGCATCTAATTGCTAATGTAGAGCAGCTTTCACTTGCTGATATAGCACATAATTTGAAGGTTATTGCAGAAAAAAAATATACCTGGGAAAAAATGGCAATGCTGTATGGTGATGTTGTGGATAACCGCCCTCCTGTAATTATACCTGTACAGCCGGAAGTTCCATTGCCCATGAAAACCTTACAGCGCTATTCAAAATCAGGTTAATATTTATCAAATAATTTAAATAATGATTAATTTATCTTTTGTCCAAAAAATAAAATCGCTAGCCATTATCTTAATGATGCTTAGCTTAACAGCCTGTGAATTGGATGAACTTGTCGGTATACAATCGACAGACAATACATCCGAAGAAAATATGCTTGTCAGAACCCTTACACCTGACCCTGCTTTAGTTATCAAAAAAGTAGAGCCAACAAATTGTATAGGCACAGCTAATCACAGGGCTTTTGAGGTACATCTTATACCTGCTGCTTATGATTTCTATTGCCCTAATGGTGAGACCTTATCTTACCATTTTATACTAGGGGCAGGTTCAGGAGCATCTACGACAATGGTAACGTCTGATACCCAGGTCAGCAATTTTTATTTATCAGCAAATACCAAGTATATGCTTGAAGTATATACAGTGCCAGGTAATGTTCAAATATCAACTGGTTATGGTTTTATGCTAGAAGATTGCTCTAATGGCTTCACTGGTGGCAGTGAAATAAATCAAATAGAATTCGTTGAATAAAATTCAAAAAATTATAAGACTATACTGACCAGCACCTTGAATTCGATGCGCAACTTATTTTTAAACACAGAAAAGATATTTGTACGATGAGGTTACCGGCAGATTTAATGTGGACGACAAACGACTATGTTTGGTACAAAGATGGAGAATTACTCCCCAAAGGAGATAAGGTATCTGAGCTTAAATTTGAAAATTTGAATGATAAAAACCCCAGTTCGTATCAATGTGTGGTTAGCAATGCTGGCTTACCTGGTTTTAGATTGACTTCAGCTCCTTACACTTTACATCTGAAAGAATTATCGGATGATGAATTTAAAGACATGCAAGAGCAACTCGAAACCTCAAGACATAAAATACAAGAAAAAGAATCTGATTTTACCTTTTCAGGAAAAGTTGTCCCAGATGGCAATAGTAGTCATAATGTTTTCAGGGTAACTACCTGTAATGAACACCTGAATATGGAAAATTCAACCTTACAAGTTTTTAATGCCAATGGGCAATTGGTCTATAGTGCTACCCCTTATAAAAATAATTGGCGAGGCGAACAAAGTAACGGTGCAACACTACCGGCAGGAGCTTACTTCTATCGTTTTTTGAAAAACAAAGACATGGATAAAGCCGAAACAG
Organism: Saprospiraceae bacterium; assembly: GCA_020627965.1. Lineage (GTDB taxonomy): Bacteria > Bacteroidota > Bacteroidia > Chitinophagales > Saprospiraceae > JAHDEO01. Next base: position 22,659 of record JAHDFX010000042.1, read on the forward strand.
GTACTGTTATTTTGATTAGATAAAATTTACTAAGTTTTTATTCAACTTTCAATCCAAACATAGAACTGTTTAGCGGTCTGAAAGCGGAAGAAATAGTTGCTGTAACACAGTGGCTATTCTTCCGCCCATTACATTTCTGTTCTTCCTTTAAAAGGGTTTCATTTTTACTTTTGAAAGTGCCACTTTCCATAACAAACAAGTTAATCAGCTCCTTATCCGTTATTTAATTATCTAATCTCACAACAAATACAGCCGAATATAGGTTATTTGAATATACCCTCTGGATCGGCGTATTACTGGCCATAGTACTTAACGCCGGTCTTTAGGGTATTATGCGTACTTCATACGCCTTTCTATAGAGTAGCCCCAAGTGCTAATATAAGGTATAGTCGCAAGGCAAATATTTCCTTCCAGCAATATTTTTTTTATAAATTTATGATATTTTGAACCTTAATCGCTTAATTCTCGTAAACAGTATTATACCTTAACCCAATACTAGGTATTATTATCATGAGCGTCTGTTTTATTGCTAATTTTTCCAAGACTTATTTCTTCCATGCTATTGCACAAGATTTGCAAAAACATGGGCTAAAGGTCGTTTGGCTGGTTAATAATTCCAAATTATATCATTTCCTTAAAGGACATTACGAAGAAGAAAAGATACTCTATTTCAATCGTCGTTATATGACCGGGGAAAGAAAGCCCGTAGGCGAATTTAAAATTAATGAATTGGTTTTTGGCGACAGTGTATTAAAATATGAAAAGGAAAATGGACTTCGTTTCCTAACCAATATCCAACGCCCTTTTTACGACTTTTTAGTGGAGCATCAGGTTCGGGCGGTTTTCGGTGAAACAACCTGGGCGCATGAAGTTTTACTACATCGCATAGTTAATATTCAGGAAGAATTGAATTGTAAATATCTTAACCCACACATTATTCGTATACCCAAGGATCGCTTTGCTTTTTTCACCAATGAATATCAATCAGCTATCTGGGAGTTCAATAAGAAAGAAGGTTTTGATGAGATATTTAAATTAAAAAATTCTGAATGTCAGGGCATTAGTGATAAAAAATTCAAAAAAAATAGTTCTATAACTGCTAGAATAGGGCGCATACGTCGTTTTCTTACTAATGAAAATATCGACAAAAATGATCCTACACATATTATCAACGAACGAATCAGGCTGAAAACGCGAGCTGGAGAAGAGTGGCGTAAAGAAACGTATAAAAAAATACGCAGGGTTAGCTTCGATATAATAAAAGACCAACCTTATATTCTCATTGGTTTACACAAGCAACCAGAAGCCTCAATAGATGTTTTTGGGCGCTATTATGAAGATCAACTAATCAATATTCAAAATATCTGGCGTGCTATGCCTTCGGGTTGGAAATTGATTATAAAAGAATGTGGCAATGCCGTCGGAGATCGTAACAAAAACTTCTATAAGCAACTAAGTAGTTTGCCCAATCTTCACTTTGTTAACGAAGAGACAAACTCCTCACAATTAATACAAAATGCTAAACTAGTTGTAACAGTAGCAGGAACCATCGCCTATGAAGCGGCATTAATGCAGGTGCCCGCACTGACACTAGCCCCGACTTTTTTTAATCGCATTAATTACTGTGAGCAAATCAATTGGAATGAATTAAATCACTGTAAAAGTCTAGCTAATTTATGTGATAGGCTTCGCCAAAAGCCTGATAATCGTCAGGAATTTTGTGATTGGCTGTGGCGCAATTCTTTTGAAGGGACTATCTCTTCCCCGGATTTTAATCCGGCTGTTATACAAGATAAAAATGTAAAATTAGCAACTAAAGGCTTTGTTCAGGTATTGTCTGAAATAATACCTGAATTCTCTCCTATATTCTAATCCAAAGACAAAATAGCTTTCAAAACGCAATCTGTTCTGGAAGATAACACAAACTGGGCAAAAACCCCATATTCCATGTCACATTTTACCCAAAATATACCGTTTATGTTCTAGTGAATAATAGACATTTTGTGCTAGAAAAAATGTCTACAATATGAAACTCTTAACGCTCTCTATCCTAATGGGGCTTGCTATATCTATGCATGCCCAACAAAACATCTATGATATTAATATAGATGTTGATAAAATTTCCAATACACTTAAAGACGCTCGACCAATCTTCTCAGGACTAGACTTTAACGATAAACCTGTGATTAATCTGCCGTACTATGATGGAACAGAAATGCAATTCACCTATGAACGTGCAGATATATTGCATCCTGATATGCAGGCAGTTCACCCTGATCTACGCAGTTATTTCTTACAAAGCATTGATGACCCAACACTAATGGCAAGATTGAATATCTCTGCATCAGGCCCTTTCCTGATTTTCAAAAAACATGGAGAAATGGCAGTAATCAAAACACTCATCGCACCTGATGGCACACAAAAACATGAAGGACGCAAACTAGAGTCTCATCCAATTATTTGTGAAGCAGGCTCCGAATTAGAATTACCTCAAGAAGAACTGAGAAGCATGGGCTATGCGAATAATTGTTTTCAAAATGGCGATATATTACGTACTTTCCGCATGGCTATTGCTGTCACATATGAGTACGCAGAAGCTTTCGGTTTTACCCTGTCTAGTGTTAATGCCCAAATCGTTAATGACCTTTCTGCCATTAGTCTTATTTACGAGACAGAACTAGCTATCAGTTTCCAACTAGCCCCCACTAATGATACACTGACCAACCTGATTTTAAATGCCTCCAGCGCAAATGATGATCCTTTTACCGATCCGGAATATACTGGATTATATACAACAATGCCCGAAGGAAGTAATTTCATTGATGCTAATCTGGATAATGCAGATTTCGATATGGGACACACTTTTCATATAACAACTCAAAATATAGCAGCAGGTTTAGCCAATATTGGGACTGTTTGCGAAGATACACCAGGAAACAATTTCAAAGCCAGAGGACATTCGATCCTGAGATACAATGAGAATTATCAATTACCTGCACATGAAATAGGACACCAACTGAGTGCCCAACATAACAATTACGGTTGTAGTTCTTCTGGAAAGTGCCAAAGATATGAACCAGGAGGAGGATCAAGTATCATGGGAACGGGAGCCAATTGTACTCCTACTGACGACTACACAGGGCTAAGTCCTTATTTTGGAATTTCTTCTATACAGGCTATTCTTGATTTTGTAACGACAGGAGATGTTATGATTCATAATTCTTCCTGTACCGCCACTAGTACAGGAAGAGGTATGTGTGCAGGTACAACTATGACTGGCAATAATGTTCCCGTAGCTAATGCAAATCCCAATAACAGAAGTTATACAATTCCCCAACTCACTCCTTTTGTATTAATTGGTGAAGGAACAGATGCAGATGGTGATGTACTTTCGTACAATTGGGAACAATATGACACAGATTATAGTAATAGCCTTGTGCCAGAAGATGCCGGTAATGCAGGAACCAATACTGATCCTCTATTCAGAAGTTTTCCGCCATCTGATACCCCCATACGCTATTGCCCCCAGTTAAATTCTATCCTTAATGGTAATAACACAGCAGGAACAGGAGAAGATCTGCCAGAAGAAAGTCGCAATATGACCTGGAGATTCAGTGTAAGAGATAATTTTGCCGGTGCCTGCGCTATTTCCTGTGATGAAACCAATATTACAGTAGATACAAATGCAGGACCATTTTTGGTCACTTCTCAGAATACACCAACAAGCTGGGTAGCAGATGGAAGTACAACAGCTACCATCACCTGGGATGTAGCCGGTACTGATGCCGGGAATATTAATTGTGCCAATGTCGATATTTTATTATCTACAGACGGTGGACAAACTTTTCCATACACATTAGCTGAAGGAACAGCCAATAATGGAAGTTTCACCACAATTATTCCCTCTTATCCGACAGATATTGGACGAATCAGAATTATGTGTTCAGACAATATATTTTTTGATATTAATGATGAAAATATTGTCATTAGTTCTTCCTGTACCGCCCACGCAAGTACTTTTTCTCCAGATACAGACATCGTTGCTGAAGCAGGAGATTCTATACTTGATCTCAGTCTGGAACCAGATTATGGCAGTATAATTCCAGCTTTTGCAGGGCAAATTGATAATGGAGACACACCTTCCAATCTTTCATTTGATGATATGGGAACCTGTATCGGGCCAGCTAACCCTATAAAATATGATTTACACAGCTTTGTAGTGGATAACTCTGGCACCTACACCTTCAATATTGACCTAGGTTCTTTCGGACTCATTATGAGTTTGTACGAAAATGAATATAGCTCCGCTTCAGTTTGTAACAATTGGCTTGGCTCTAGCGGAACACTTTTCGGGTCAGCAGTTACGCTCAATAATTCTATGACAATGACATTGACACAGGGCATCACTTATCATTTAGTGGTATCTAATTTTAATACATCTTATCCAAGCTTACCCGATGCTTACAGCGTTAGTGTCGGTGGTGCTGGTAATGCTTACGACGGCTCGCCTCCACCTGCCGGGTTCGACTATACTTATGTTGTTGTCAATGATTCGACGGAGCAAATTTCCAGCTTTGAGATGGATGGAGATTTAAGAAATACAGCAAATTATCCGGGCAGTGAAGCAGGAATTTCTTATCGGTTATATGGTTTGTCTTACGATAATTCAGTCGATTTGTCGGCTTATGTAGGCACAGATTTTACTGTCTTTCTGAATGACCTTATATATCTGGGCTTCTGTGGTAGTTTGAGTCAAAACGATATTAAAGTAACGATCACCGGGGAGCCCTCTGTAGCATGCCCGCCTGACCTTACAGGAGTCAATGCTTTAACTGGTATCGAAAATGGGAACACTACATATATTTCAAATGGATTGATAGAATCAGTACAAAGTCTTTTGCCTGGGGCAAATATTTTTTATAAATCGGCTACAGGCGTAATGCTTAACCCAGGGTTTCAGGTTGATACTAATGCTGGCTTTAGTGTGGAAATGGAGGGGTGTCAGTAGGTAATCACTATCCACACAGACAATGAATTCTTTGTCTGTGTGAGGGAAAAGATTGATACATTCTGTTATTCCACTACTATATTGATCTTCATCTATAGCATCTAGATTTGAATTGTAATAGAATTCATAATTTTGGTCTGGACTAGTATGCTTTAAAACATTCTGCCAAAAATATACATCTTCTTCACCTTCGAGATATACAGCGGCATCTGAATCTAGAAAGTCAATTGCCTGAGATTTGAAAAATGCACTGATTGAAGCATATTCATTATAAGTGTTTATGGAGTCAGTCATTAAATAAATTTTCTATTCTAAATTTTTTATACCCCCATCCTTTTCCAAAGATTCCCGGAGAATGGGTGGCAATAATTAACTGGCAGTTGGGGTTTAATTGTCTTAGAGTATTTATTAATTTCTGCTGCCAGATGATGTGTAGTGATATTTCAGGTTCATCCAATAATAGTATAGAGGGACGTTCATCTTGGAGGAAGATGGTGAAGAATATTAGAAGTAGTTGTTTTTCTCCAGCTGACAAATCATGAAGAGAAATATCTTTTTTTTGCTTTTTGTGGTAAAATTTAATGCTATTGATTTTATCGTCTATTAATATTTCTTTATGTGAGTTTTTAAAATATCCATTGATTAAGGAAAAGAATGTTTTTATTTTTTGTTGATAATTCTTAATGCCTTGAACATCGCTAGATGTGTTTGCTAACTTATTCAGACGATAATCCAAAAAGGTATAAGAATCTTCTCGTTCTTTTCTGTATATAATTCCTTCCAATTCAATATCCAATAATGTCCGCATTCTTGATTCTGAGTCAGAATCAGAAGCATTTTTTAATACTCTTTCTACTCTTGATCGTGAAATAGGAACATCGAAGGTGTTTATATTTGATACTCCAACCATCTCGCCTAAGTAACGAAGCCCCCCCATTCATGCTGATTGCCAGATATTACTCTTACATCATTAAATGTTATTTTGACTTTTGTATCATGCTCCCTGATTTTCATTTTCTTAAAAAAATCAGATTCTTTATCATACGCTCCGTTCACCCCACTATCAGAAAAGTATTCAGACGCATTGAATATACTTTCAATAATTCTAAAAATAGTCGTCTTACCACTACCGTTAATTCCTGTCAGAATATTTACATCATCATTTAAATCCCATTTAAAATTGTATCGCCCCCATAGATTCGTAATTTCTATGGTGTTTATTTTTTCGATATGAACAGATTTTCTGCTGATTTCAGGCATATTTAAATAAAGTAATGAATAAAATTCAAGTGACTGCAAATATACAAAAAAGCCTTACCTAATCTACACTAAAGGAAGTGGAGGTCTCCTGTAATTGCTCAATTTTTTCTCTTAGCCATTGGCGCTCTATAAAAGGAGACCCTACATCCAGTTCTTTCAGAAGTTTGTCACTATTTACTTTTGTTTTTTTATTATATAGCATTTTATTTTTTCGTTTGATAATACGTTTGAGCAGATTCGTAAAATTGTTATAAGAAGTCCGTAGTGATTCCGACATTTTTTTGTTGCGTGTAGACATAACGTAGTGACGAATGGATTCCAATTCGAAGTTGATAGGATGAATATCCACATTCTCAATTGTCAGGGCTTCCTGTTCATAGTATATTTTTATCAAGAGTACTTTGAATCGAAGATGATAAATAAAGTCTTCAGGAGAGGAAATTTTTAGCAAATAGTCTTGTGCCGTATCATATTGCCTGGATTCAAATGCTGATAAGGCATAGTAATAATTAACAATGTCATTCTTAGCACTAAAGTGAAGTTTCGATTTATATTTTTCTACAAAAGCATCTGCCCATTCTATTTCTCCCATACGCAAGGCATTGCGGGCAATATTTACGAACTGAGGATTGGGAAAAACGACACCAGTTGACCAACAATTTAATTTGAGTCCCAGCTCATAGATGTCCTTATTTTCTTTAATGAACTCATCCTTGCCAATCTTTATAGCTTCAATACAATAATTAGTCAGGTGATTCAAAAACTGTCTGATAACGACAACATCGAAAACAGCAGTATCTTCAAACAGACATTTCTTTAATTCATAAAAATATTTGTCTTCCTGTTTTTCAATCAGGTTAAGCAGTTTATGGTAGGCATAAATAATAATTGTTTGATTATCGTTATTTTCAATAAACTGCCTGATTGTGTCTATCATGGGATATTCATAACTGCCTTTGACAATTGTTTCTCTGCTCTTAGCTGCGCAGTAATATTTTAGCGTTTTACTCAATTGTGCTTGCCAAAGTGCATCTATTACATCCTGAATATCAATTTTAGTGTCTCTGTTGTTGAGAATGATATTCAAATAAAACTCCATTTCTCTCATTAAAAAGAAGTTCTCATGATACTTGGCATTTCTATAAGGAGAGGATTCAAGTTCCCGATAGGACTTTGATAATACAGCAGGCACTAATTTGTACAATTTTCGCTCAATTAATGCATCCATTAAGTGACGCTTCCCGCCCGCTTTATCTTCTTTAATTTTTTTCCACACCAAAAATTCCTGAATCTGCCCGATTAGTGCCGACATGGTTTGTCGGAGTAGTAAATCGTCTTTAGGATGTATTTCGCCAGCCCCTCTTTTTTTGATCTCCGCGTATTCCAATAATTGATGCTTATCAACAGGTTTATCCAATTTTTTGTATTTGACAATGTTCCTGTATAAATGGAGTACTTTATCTGAATTATTGAAAAACGGAGAAGCTAACCACGTATCAAACTGCTTAAGTTCCTTCTTGCTTAAAACCCGAAGCATCAAAAATAATTTAGAGCTATTCATGACAAAATTATTCGATTCTTTATATTATTTTTACTTTTATTTGTTTTTTTGTAGTTTCAAAAAGATTTGATTAAGAGTTACTTAAAGGCAAGCAGGTATATTTTATTTACTATGTTTTTCTTAATAAATAGTGAACAATGTACAAAAAAAACACTTTTTAAGGAAAAAAAAGATCCTATATATTTGCAGTATCAAACACACACAAATGCATTTGTTATTCACACTTTATTAAAAAAACTAAGTATTATGAATTTTCTGAAAATCGTGCTAATTACCTGCATCTTATTTTTTTCTGCAGTTGGTTTGTCAGCCCAGACGCTCTACTATTCTTGTATTGACCAGGGAGCATTTACAATGGAGATCAGCGACCCAATTGTAGAGACAGACCCTGACAGAACTTGTTATATCGTTACAATTACTCCCCGAAAACGCTTAATAGATATAAACAATGTGTTTTTTATGTCGTCTTACGACGGATACTGCACAACCACTTTTTCAAGCTCAGATGATAACCTTTCGGCAGCTTTCTGCTTTGGTGAAAATTCATGCAGCGATGGTTCTCCTCTTGAGCATGAACAGCTAATCATTTGTGGCATGCAGAACCCCGATGGCTCAATACGATGCCGTGATGGTTGTGTAGTTACACTTGGCGACGGTGGCTGATAACAGCAAAACAATGATTAATTAAACTATGTTATAGCCCGACCAAACATCACAATTTAGACAAAATACATAGTCATGAAGGAATACTTTAATACTCACATTATGTGAGCATGGCTGTGTATTGTCTAATGTGACCATCAGACACCAAAAAATCAAGCTAAAACAATGACAAATAACTTTTTATAACGCCATAAAGATATTCAATTTTTATTAAACTAAATTTTTCAACTAATGAAAACTAATTTTTTTCGCACGGCTCTCTCCATATCAATGATAGCCATTGCATCAATTACATTTTACTCTTGTGAGCAAGACGCACTTGAAGGTATTTCAAGCGAAGTTTTACAAGAAAAATCCTTTGATGAAAAACACAATGAAAATTTTGTTGAACTGTCTGAAGATGAATACATCGAAGGGCAACTTTATGTAAAATTAAAGGACGATTACAACAAAAATTTTAAATCAAGTTCTCCTAAAGTAGATCTAAACAAGCTCCCTTTTTTGAATGACTTAAAACGCAATAGCAGCTTTAATGTCAAAAGCACTTTCTATTTCGCTAAATCTTCTAAACTCAACAGAACACTTCGTGTGTATTTGGATAATCCTGAGCAAACAGATGCACTTATCGCAGAGTTAGAAAGCAGTAAGGAAGTAGAATACGTAGAAAGAGTGCCACTTGCAAGAACCTCCCTTACACCTAATGACCTGGGAGCAAATACAGTTTCCGAACAGTGGGGCTTACACAAAATTCAGGCACAGGAAGCCTGGGAGATTACACAAGGTAGTCCCAACGTGGTTGTAGCTGTCGTAGATGATGCTATCATGACTACACACCCTGACTTAGCTGGACAAACAGTAGCAGGAAGAGATGTTTCTGATGATGATAATGACACAAATCCATCGACTAACCTGCAACATGGTACGCACGTTGCCGGAATAGTAGGTGCTGCGACCAACAACGGGACAGGTATAGCTTCTATTGGTTATAATGTTAAAATCATGCCTATAAAAGCAACGCCTGATAGTGGAATACCAGGTTATGTTTATAATGGATATGAAGGTATTACCTGGGCTGCCGATAATGGTGCAGATGTGATTAACATGTCCTGGGGTGGTTCAACTTACAGCCAGACCAATGCCAATGTTATCAGTGCTGCTGCTGCACAAGGTGTTGTTCTTGTGGCTTCTGCGGGAAATTCAAACTCAAGTGTTACTAAATATCCGGCAGGCTATCCAAATGTTATCAGTGTGGCAAATACAGATATTAATGACAACAAATCTTCAACATCCAGCTACGGACCTACAGTGGATGTTTCTGCGCCAGGTACAAGTATTAGAAGTACAGTTATTTCTGGTGATTATGCCAACTGGAGTGGTACTTCTATGGCAGCACCTATGGTAGCAGGACTTTGTGGACTTGTACTTTCTGTCGACCCTACATTATCTATTGCTGAGGTTGAAAATTGTATCAAATCTACAACAGACCCTATAAGCAGTTATGCGGGTAGCCTTGGTACGGGTAGAATCAATGCACTAAAAGCAGTACAGTGTGCCGCTGGAAATAATGGAACCTGTACAACGCCTTCACCTTCTGAAATCACTTACACAGAGCATAGCTCTATCATCTATTTATATGCTTATCCTTATCAGGGAGATGCACACCAGTTTCGTTACAGACTTGATGGTGGCTCATGGCAGTATTTTAATGAAACTACTTCACACTACAATACAGTTTCAAATAAACAATGTGGTATTTATGAAATCCAGTTAAGACAAAAATGTAATGGTACATGGAGTAGCTGGTCTTCTGTCAAAACTATCGTTACTACAGTATCTTGCTGTACAACGCCAAGTCCGACAGAAATTACTTACACAGAGCATAGTTCTCTTGTTTACTTATATGCTTATCCTTATCAGGGAGATGCGCACCAGTTTCGTTATAGATTCAATAATGGTGGATGGAAGTACTTCTCGCCGACTTCTTCTCACTACAATACAATTTCAAACAAACAATGTGGTACTTACAAAGTGCAACTAAGACAAAAATGTAGTAATGCATGGACTGGCTGGTCGACAGTCAAATCAATAGTAACTTGTCAATAAAAAGGCACAAACAAAGAACACACTACAAAGAATAAATAAAGTGTGGTTCATATATGAAGGGCAGGCTTTTGAGTCTGTCCTTCTTTTTTATTTTAATGCATACTAAAGAAAGTCCAGATTCTTGAATAATAATCAGGATCACCAGGAATACCGCCATCGTGCCCAGCTCCTTCTATCAGATGATAGATCACCTCATGCCCGTCGTCGCAATTGCCATATTCATAAGAAGTTACATTATTACTTCCCCAAACATCGCTTGTAGTGACGGGCATTGAATTACAATTGAATTGAGCTGCCCAATTTTCTGCACTTGCCTGAGCCGACATGAAAGTATGCCCAATACCTGGTGAATTGCCACCTTCCCAGGGAATCAGTCCATCATCCAGTCCATTAATCTGAAAAACAGACATAGTGCGTGGAGCTACCCAGTTTTCCATAGGCACAGTTTGCTGACTCACAATAGGTGCAATAGCTCTAAAAAAGCTAGCTTGCTTACCCAGATAATTGACAACAGCGCCTCCATTTGAAGTACCCAAAGCATAGACGGTCGAAGTATCTATATTGGAGTAGGCACCAAGTTGATTCAATATCTCACCAACAAAATAAATTTCATCAGCATTAGAAGCTTCATTACCGGCAGCAGCACCCAAATTCCAGCTATTTAAGTAACCATCCGGGTAAACACCAATGAAATTACCCGCATCGATAAGTGTAGTCAGGCTGCTATTATTCAGGAAACCCTGACCAGTTCCGCCATTGCCATGAAAGGCAAAAACAAGCGGATATACCTTGTTGGAGTCTAAATTTTGCGGTGCTCTTACACTTACTGCTCTGACCTGATTTGAGCCATCTATGACCTGATTTACCGTAAGGGAAGTAATGCCTGAGCTAATTGGGTTCATCATGGTATCATTCGTCATCGTGTCATTAGTGATCGTATCACAATTTTGAATGATCGCCCGAAAAATACCAGCCGGCTCCACCTGAAATCCTGAATTGAGCCCTATTTCTTCTCCTGCCTCATAGCCTACCTCTTCATTGGCTGGAACCGTTGCCGTAGAGCTTATTGTAGAAGATGCCGAGAAAGTTTCCGAAGTATGAATGTCAGATAAAGTAAGAGAATCGGGACATGTTTCGACTGGAGGTTCTATATTATCTCCAAATTCCAGTGTCCAGCTATTCAGAGTGCCTTCAATACTATTGCCGCTGAAGTTCTTGGCACATATCCGCCATACCCCATTGCCATCCGAACCATTATTTATATTTGAAAGTGGTATTTGCGGAGAAAAAACATCTGTATAAGGTGACGTGCCATCTGCAATATCCTGTGAAGCAGCATCACTAAAACAAGTATTGGTGAAAGTCGAGCCGTTAGCAGTGAATTCATATAGAATATTGGCAGTACCGTCAGGCGAAATAAGTCTCACACCAAGACTGCTAAGTTCAGGATGCTCCAAATCCACACAGACAGATTGCAAGCCATCAGTGCCGGATAAAGGGGCGGTAAGCCCCGATACTGTCATGGTAAAACAGTATTCAAAATTGGTGTATCCTATCGTGCCACCTGTTCCGGTGAAGGTGGTATTGCTTTGTTGAGGGCTATTGTCGTTTGCCTGTATTGATGTTGCCAATAAGAGACATAAGCTAAGTAGTAGCCATACATTTTTCATGGTGTAAAGTGTTTGGGTAAAATATAATCGGATTATTTCCTAAAATAAAGGTAAGAATAAATTA
>JAHDFX010000298.1 GCA_020627965.1 Saprospiraceae bacterium
AGTATCTTTCGCAATTGATTCTTTTAGCAAGAATGCGTAAATTTGAATTAATTGCTAGTAAAATAATTAATACTATGCCGCTAATACATGATTTTGATATAGAAAAGGATGGACTTTATAAGCAAGGTCTGGAAAAGGGTTTGGAAAAAGGTCGTAGTCAACTTAAAGCTGAGCGTGAAAAAATAATGGAAGAAAAGATTCAGGCGGTTGAGAAATTATTAAAAGCCAGTGCCCTAAGTGATACCCAAATAGCAGACGTTCTGAATATTTCAGTTGAATTTGTGCAGCAGGTCAAGACCAGAATAACTTAATAAAATCTTTCTTTGACCTTCTTAAATTTTGATCACCTTCATAATTTGTTTCTTCCTGTCGTTTTGCATCTCCAGAAAATAAATACCTTTCGGTAAATGGCGAATATCCAGACGTTGGTCAGCCTGAATAAGTTTTTCCATTTGTAGTTGACCATTTACATTATAAAGGCGTGTTTTTACAGGAATATCGGTTGCTATATTGAGGTAATTAGCGGTAGGGTTAGGCGATATGTTGATTATTGGCAAATCTTCTACGTCCTCTGTATCTGTCAATAGATCAGGAATGAATTTTACTATACCTTCATTTTCTACGCTCATCCATAATATACTGTCATTTTCAGCTACAATACAATTAATATCATTGGAAGGCAGGGGCGTATTAGTTGTATTATAATTATCCCAAAAACCGAAAGTACAGATGCCACCTGTTGCAGTCCCTATATAGAAATTATCATCGAGTTCGGCTACCGAATTGATACTATTATCACAGATTCCGGAGTTGAGCGTGATGTACAAAAACCAGGTATTGTTATTGTCAAAAATATTCAGTCCACCTGCTGGCGTTGAGAGCCATTTGTTTTGTTCTTCATCTATATAAATTTGTAAAATAGTATTATCATTAAGTAGAGAATTATCGGCATCATAGACAGTGAAATTACCGTTTTCAATACGGGCTAATCCGCCATTGATGGTACCCACCCAGAGTACATTACTTGTATCAAGTGCCATGCAAGGGATATTGCCTGAGAGTAGGGGAGAGTTGAATAAATTATAAACTGTCCAATCTATACCATCATATTGATGCAGCCCGCCCGAAGTTCCTATCCACATAATACCAGTTTGGTCTATCAAAAGAGAACGAATAAAATTATCTTCTAGTCCTGAATTACTAGTATTAAAAACAGTCCAGTTAGTGCCATCATATTTTGCCAGGCCGCCAAGGAAAGTTCCTATCCAAAGATTATCTTCATCATCTAGTAGCAGACTTCTGATCGCATTATCTGGTAAGCCTGAATTATTGGTATCAAATATTTCCCAGCTATTATTGCCGTCGAAATGAGCCAATCGATAATCTGTTCCTATCCATAATCCGCCTTGCCCGTCAGGTAAGACGCAAGTGGCATTGTCATAAGGCATGCCTGAGTTGGACATATTATAAGTCGTCCATGCTTGTTGGCTATAGCCCAATTGAGAAAATAATAGACTAATAAGCAATAGGCATATTATCAAAAAATATCTTAGGATATTCATTTGTACAACTTCGTTAATAAAAAAGACCTGCCGAAACCGGCAGGTCTTTAATAATATAAATTAGTTCAGCTTATTTGCTGATAATAAGTTTTCTGTGCATAGTCTGGCCATCTGCAGTCAATTCCAGATAGTAGACTCCAGCAGCTAATTTAGCTACTTCTACACGTTCAGTATATACACCACTGAATGTACCGAGGTCTTTGTTATGTACCAAACGGCCAGTTACATCATAAATACCATAATTAGTTTCATGATTGCCCTGCATAGAGAATTCAAGATTGAATACGCCATTATTAGGATTTGGCATAACTGATAAGCCATTTACAAAAGAAATATCTTCATTAGAAACAGGCTCAACATTTACATTAACAGCTTCTCTTTCACTAACACATTCTGTATCAGTTAACTGAATTTCCCAGTCGTAGAAATAGTAATAATATTCTGTGCCATAGTTAGAATCGTTTAACTGAACAACGTCTTGCAGTATATATGGATAACTGACCCCATTGCTTGAGCGTTGAAGAACAGGACTAAGGTCTCCATATAACGTATTATTATTGTTTTCATCTGTTGTCAGCACGTAACCTGAGCCAGGCATAATATCAAAATCAAGTTCAATACGTGATTCGCCATTGACGACATCAATAGAACGACTTAGTAAGAGATTATTAGCATTATCACGTAACTGTATGATACGTATACCTGGTGTATTTGTATATACTTTTACAGTTTTAAGCGTAAATTCAGATAAGGCATCAAAAATGATCTGACCATTATATTGAGAACCGCTATACTGACTATTTCCAGTATGTTCAGGAGCACCTGCAAATTCAATTCCTCCAGGTGTTAAAACATAGCTTTCTACATAGTAAGTTGTATTTGTATAGAGTGCAGGAGTGGTATAAGTTGCACCTGTACCCAGAATAGAACCACCAGTCATTGCATTGTACCAGCGTAATGTACCAGCACCACTAGCTGTTAGTGTAGCTTGCTCACCTTCCATGATATTAACATCGCTGGAAACCGGCATATCAATATTATTAACAGTAACTGTTACAGATTGAGCAGTAGCTTCGCCACAAGGTGTTGTTACCACACAACTATAAGTACCAGATTCAGTGACCATAATACTTGAAGTCGTAGCGCCATTAGACCACTGATACTGACTTCCAATAGCAGGAACAGAAAGCTCTACGCTTTCGCCACTACAGAACTCAAGAGGTCCGCTGGCTGTAATACCTACATCGCTTGCACTTGCTGTTTGTTCTGTTAGCGTAATTGGAGCAACCATGAGGTTGTCATCATCATTTTCTTCTAATAGAACGTTATGTGGATCTACCTCTACGACGAGCATATAGTCGCCATTACAAACACCTTCAGGAATAGTGATGAACATGCCATCCAAGTAGTAATAGTAAATATCTGTCCAGCCAGCACTAATGCCCTGATTAGTTAATCCACAAGAATACTCACCTCCACCAAGTCCATAATTAGGAGCATCGGTAGTAAGAATATTATTATTATCATCTCTACACTGCCCGTTGTAATAATCACAACTTCCATAATCCATCAGGCAGAAACCTAGTTTTGCTCCTTCACCAACAATCGGCCAGTTCAGAGGGTCTGGTTCATTAGGGTCTTCGATACGCAATGAATAAACGCCCCAATCATCAAAGTGAGAGTGATTGTGAGTAGGATGGTAAGTCATGGAGCCAGCCCAGCGATCTTCGTAGGTCATTGTGTTACCTTCTTTCTTATAAATGCGTTGCTTAACCAGTTGCTTGGGCGTTGAGCCATCCGGACAAGTAGTGATTTCCTGATTGAAAATTGTATCAGTACCGCATACAAAACTATTTGTAGCAATAACACGTAATGGACCATGCCCCACATTGGGAGTAGACACAGAGACTCTAAGCTCTCCTGCTTCTTCAGGATTGGCATCTGGGTCTATCAGTAAGTCATAAGATAACTTGATATTGGGAAGCAGGTAACAATCAGTACTACCATCTTCACACACACAGCCTGAAGCATCATTTACTGTACATGGCTGAGAAAAAGCCAGAGCAGTAATTAGAAGAAACGTCAGAGTAAGTAGATTTGACTTCATATGTATAAGTATTTTTAGATTTTATTTACTAAAGACTAACAAGACTGGCAGGTATTTAGTTTTGAGCGAAATGGTAAAATCTTATTTTTTTAAATCCTAACAAATTTAAATAAAATTTGTCAATAAGCTTGAATATCAAGCATTAATACTATCAGTGTAGTGTCATTTTTTGCTTTTAAAAGTAATAACTATCACCTAAAATATAACAATACTAAATTCTTTTTATGTAAAATTTTGTCAATCTGTTAATAGTCCATACATTTGAGTACTCAATTCTTAAGCACTTCCCATTAAAAGTTCAGCTATTCGTCCCAGTTAATAGTTAGGCAAATTTAGATTAATATGAATAAGCAACACTTCACAGCGAGTAAGAATTTATTACATCCTAAAGAATTCAGAATTGAAGACTTATATACTAAGTATAAACACAAAGTATATCAGAAATGTTTGCGTATGTCAGGCTCAGAAGAAGACGCCTATGACCTCAGCCAGGAAGTCTGGATCAAGATTTATGCTAAACTTTCAACATTTCAGTTTAAGAGCCATCCGACTACCTGGCTTTATTCTATCACACATAACCACTGTATAGATTTTTTAAGAAAGAAAAATAAAGAAGGGCGTTTTATTAGAGACTATAGTCGATTTTATAGAAATAGTCAAAGTCACAAAGAAAACGACCTGAAAACTAAACAATTATTTGAGCAGTTGGAAAGTCAGATCAATCATTATAGGGAGCATGAAAAGCTGAGTATTCTCTGGGAAAAATATAGTAAGGGAAAAACAATTCATGAGTTGTCAGACAATATGGCAATCAGTGAAAGTGCGGTAAAAATGCGACTTCAGCGGGCCAAGAAAGCTATTCGACAGAAAGTAAAGATAGAACCCATTGATTAAGTAGCTAATCAACAGGTTCGGTATTTTTATTCATAAAACAAAATAAGAACTTTAACTCTGGGTTCTTGCATCAGACTTTTTTTGTCATCACCAAAATATTCGCTTAAAATTTGTTGAGAAGGAACGCCTTTTTTGACGAGAAATTCACGTATCGCCTTAGAACGACGTTGTACCAATGCGAGCCTTGTTGGGGAATCGTAATCTTTGAATGAGGGGTCTTCTATAATGATATTCAAAACGGGTATATCACTGGCAGTTTTAGCGAGTGCCGTGAGGTCTTGGTGAAATTGAGAAGACAATTCGGCAGCTCCCATGGCAAAATAAACCTCATGCTGTTGTTTGAAACTACCTTCAGAGGTAGCAGGAGGAGGTAGTGGCTCTTCTTCCATCAGCATACTAGTTGGTGAATTGGCATCACTACCCTCAGTGACCATTTGTAATGCATCAATATTAACTTGCATGAAATTCATGTAATCTCCTGTTTCCTGTGAGATAGATTGTTTAGAGAAGTTTATTAATTGTCCTTCTATGAATCTCAACCTTCTATTGATCGCATCGGTTCTGGCAGAGCCAAGAGCTGCATTTCTTGAAAGTGTGTTGATTTCTCTAGCCATTGCTTTTAGGTCTTCATCATAATACCTTATTTGTGCCGGGGTTGATGCAGGAGGGCTGGCAGTTTGCAAATCGACAATAGCGAGAGAAACTTCATCAGGTAAATCGGTAGAAACAGCAATCTCAGATAAGGCTGGTGTAATATCGGCAGGTGCTTTTACGTCGGGTAATTCAGTTTCAATTTTAACAGGCTCAGGTTCCGCAACGTCAGGAATCTCCGGTAATTCCATTCCAATATCGTCTACAACTACATCGATCGATGGCATCTCTGGTTCAGGGAGGTCTATGTCTGGTACTTCGATATCTATATTGATTTTTTGAGCTTCGATTTCGGCAGCGATGCGAGCTTCCTCGGCAGCTTTTCTTTCTGCTTCCTTCTGAGCTTCAATAGCGGCTAATCTCTCTTCTTCTGCCTTTCTTTTGGCTTCGATTTCGGCAGCGATGCGAGCTTCTTCAGCAGCTTTTCTTTCTGCTTCCTTTTGAGCTTCGAGAGCG
This sequence comes from Saprospiraceae bacterium, assembly GCA_020627965.1. Classification (GTDB taxonomy): domain Bacteria; phylum Bacteroidota; class Bacteroidia; order Chitinophagales; family Saprospiraceae; genus JAHDEO01. Next base: position 5,671 of record JAHDFX010000298.1, read on the forward strand.
GCGATTCTTTCCTGTTCAGCTTTTTTCTTGGCTTCTAATTCAGCCGCTATACGGGCTTCTTCAGCAGCTTTTCTTTCTGCTTCCTTTTGAGCTTCGAGAGCGGCGATTCTTTCCTGTTCAGCTTTTTTCTTGGCTTCTAATTCAACTGCTATACGGGCTTCTTCAGCAGCTTTTCTTTCTGCTTTCTTCTGCGCTTTAACAGCAGCGATTCTTTCCTCTTCTGCTTTTCTTTTGTCTTCTTTTGCAGCTTTTTTCTCAGCCTCTTTCTGAGCTTCTAGAGCAGCAATTCTCTCTTGTTCAGCTTTACGCCTTACTTCCATCTCGGCAGCGATCCTTTCTTCTTCTGCTTTAAGTGCTGCCTTTCTTCTTTCTTCTGATTCTTTTTGCAAACGAGCAGCTTCTTCGGCAGCAAGTTCGGCTTCTAGTTTGGCTTGACGTAATGCTTTCTCTTCTGCTTCTCTCTTTGCTTTTAATTCAGTAGCGAGTCTAGCTTCTTCGGCTTTACGTTTTTCTTCTATTTCCTCTGCGAG
>JAHDFX010000299.1 GCA_020627965.1 Saprospiraceae bacterium
GAAGTTGTACCGTCACCAAAGTCCCAATTATAGATCACGCCTCCAGCCTCGGCAGTGGTTTGATCTGTAAACACTATTGGGTCAAGGGAACAGGGATCAAAGGTAATGTCAAAATCAGCTGTAATATCAGGGAATATATTAATGAAAATCTCTGCTGTATCGGTACAACTGACATTGCCAGGATTAACTACAAGATAACCTGCATAAGTATCAGGCCCGGGGAAAGTCACCGTAGGATTTTCTAATCCTGAAGTAGCAGTATTACCATTGTTCAGATCAAATTCCCAATAGTAACTGTTAATCAGGTCAGGCGGATTACTTTCATTGACAAAAGTCACTGTAGGATCACCACAAGAGTTGATAACAAACTCATTGCCACTAATTATGACATCTTCCTGAATGTCTGCAAATAGTGTTTGTACACAACTTACTACATTGAACTGAAAGTCACGCTTAGTTAGACTTAATAGCTGACCATTTCTGTATTCTTCTACGCAAACACCTACTACGAATTGGCCGGTAGTTTGTGGTATACCACTAATCAAACCTGTTAGTGGATCTATGGTTATAGTAGGCATACCAGCTAAAGGTGCGCCTGCGGTATAAGGAGGCGTAACAAAATTAACCTGAGGATATGGAGGTGGGGCAGCTGTGTTCGGTACTGGATTACCTTGCGACCCCCCATTGAAAGGAGCACAAAAACTATAGATAAGCTGATCTCCTTCTACATCAGTAGCGGAATTGTCGAAATTTATATCTTCATTTATGCAGATAACAATAGGCGGGAAGTTGTTGAAAGTTGGGCTGTTGTTACAAGTTTGCTGTGCCTCGTCAGTTATATTTATGGTGTAAGTTGCGCCCGCAGCTTCCGGTGCAATAAGGTTATCAATCGTATTATTTCTACAGCATCTTTGGTAAGATAGATGGTAACCATCGGGATCATAAGGTAATGTAATGATTTCTTCATAGATAGCTTCCTCTACACAAACATTATTGGGCGGAGTCAGGCAAGGATTACTAACTACAGGTGGAATATTATTGATTACATCCCAATTGACCAGTAAATTATCGAAAAGATTGGTGCCACTTGCACCATTATAAACAGCTATTCTAGCGGGGTTATCGAATGGTGCTTGACCAAAAAAACAGTCACGATACACCTTCATGGTAATTCGATACTGTTGTCCCCCCAGACATTCATAAGATAATTCCCCTCCTACGATATGAGTCGCTCTCACGATAGTAGAAGAAAAAACAGAAAGCGCAAGGATTATAATACAATAACGTAATAGTAATTTCATAAGGAGGTTTTGTCTTGTTCAATGTTTGGAAAAAGGTTTCTCGATTTGCCGATCTAATAACGATTAAGGAGGCAGGAATGTTTCCTACATAAATAATAAGCTCATATCTTTTACACAATAAGATGGGGTGGCGTGTCTAAAGACACTAAAAAACTATCTAAACCTGTATTTTTTACTGATTATCAGTAATCTTTGTAGAAGTTGACTCCTCCGGCATATATCCAGCCATCTTGACCTGCTTTATTTCGTATATATACCCAGGGAGCGTTTTTAGGTGAATTATTGATGTTAATACTTTGCCGGAATGAGGTACGTAAACCATAAAATTCAACTTCTGTATCTCTCGGTAAACGTGCAACAACCATGCTGTCGAGGTGTGGAGCGCTTCGCATGTTTAGGCTGTCTACAATTACATAAAGGGTAGAATATTTTTCTTCTTTAGTTTTCTTTTTGCTTGAACTAGCAGGGCGTGGGTTATGTCGGGCATTGCTTTTCTCAATTTCACAGCGTTTGAAAGACCACATGGTAAAAAATATAGCAAACAAAACGAAAACAATCATTTCTATTTTGAGGGGCTTGTCTGATTCACTCATAGTTAAATTACTTTTACAGGTATTCAATGAGACGGTTACTTAGTTAATATGTAACTTGAAGAAAAGACAAGAAGTTCTGTTTTGACAGTTAATTTTTTATCTTGTTGATGAAAATGGAAAAAGTTTACGATTACATAGTTATTGGTTCTGGTTTTGGAGGGAGTGTTTCTGCTATGCGTCTATCCGAAAAAGGATACTCTGTTTTAGTAATTGAAAAAGGGAAACGATATGGCACTAAAGATTTTCCAAAATCAGACTGGAATGTTAAGAAATATTTGTGGGCGCCTGCTGTACGATGTTTTGGTATTCTTAAGCTAACATTTTTTAAAGAAGTATTCACCTTGAGTGGTGTAGGTGTTGGCGGAGGGAGCCTTGTTTATGCGAATACACATATGGTTCCGCCTGATACTTTCTTCGAAAATCCCGCCTGGTCACATTTCAAAAATTGGAAAAAAGAGCTGGAGCCATATTATCAGCAGGCAAAATTTATGCTGGGAACAACGAAAGTGAATAAATTTTATCAGGAAGATGAGTATTTGCGGGAAGTGGCCAGAGATATGGGGAAAGAAGAATCATTTGAACCCGTTAATGTTGGTGTGTATTATGGAGACACTCAAAAACCAGTTGATCCTTATTTTAAGGGGCACGGGCCAGATCGTACAGGATGTGTAGAATGTGCAGGATGTATGGTGGGGTGTCGTCATGGAGCCAAAAATACATTAGATAAAAATTACTTGTTTTTTGCTGAGAAGTTTGGCGCAGAGATATTAGCGGAAACATTGGCAGAGCGTATTGAATATAAAGACGGATTGTACCATATTCATACAAAATCGAGCACTAATTTTTTTAGAAAAAAGAAGCAAACCATTCGTTCTAAAGGGTTGATAGTCAGTGGCGGAGTCTTAGGTACAATGCGACTTTTGCTGGAGCAAAAACAAGTTTATAATACACTTCCCAATTTATCAGATCAGCTAGGAGAGAATTTTCGAACAAACTCAGAGATGCTTTGTGGTGTGACACTTGCCGATGAAACACTTAATCATGGAATTGCGATTAGTTCAGTATTTAACCCTGATGAAGATACACACATAGAGATCGTTAAATATCCTAAGGGATCGGGGGCTATGGGGAAATTGGCGGTCGGAGCAGTAGATGGAAGTAAACAACCTGCTCGCTTCCTGAAATTATTGGGACGGATAATTACGCATCCTATTAAGACACTAAAACTGGCTTTCAATTTTAAATTTGCAGAAAATTCCATCATTTTTCTGATTATGCAAGGACTGGAAAGTTCTATGAAAATGAAATTAAAGCAAGGCATCTGGGGGCGAAGATTATCTATTGATAATTCAGGTAATGACTCGATTCCAGTATTTATTGGAGTAGGGCAGGAGGTGATGCACAGATATGCTGCTAAGGTTAATGGTCATCCACAGAACGCAGCTACAGAAGTTATTTTCAATATGTCTACAACAGCTCATGTGCTTGGAGGTTGTCCGATGGGAAGCAATGAAAAAGAAGGAGTTGTCAATGAACGTTTTGAGGTATATGGTTATCCGAATATGTATGTTTTAGATGGCTCTATCATACCTTGTAATCTTGGTGTCAATCCTAGTCTGACAATTACTGCATTGAGCGAATATGCAATGTCTTTTATTAAAGACAAATCTGGAAATCGACAGAAAAAACTTGAAGAATTAATGAAAAATGCCAATATGTGACATATATTGTTTTCTCTTATGACAACTTTTTCTTAAAAAAATGAAATATTTATAGCTAAATTTACAACCATAATGATAAAAACTCCATCTATAATAATAGGTTGAACTAAAAAATATAACAGATTCTCTTCCTCTTAAACTTAATAGAGACCTTTTATGGAAAAATTATTTACTTTTTTATTTGTAATTGTATTAGGTGCAGCAGCTACTGCTCAGCCTCAATATGATGTCCGCTTTAATATTGATAGCACAGATTGTGTTAATGAAGAAATCTTCATTGACATTGATGTAAAAGCTTCTTCTGCTGCTGCTGAATTCAATATAGCTGACCAAAACTACCGCTTTTCGTTTAATCGTGCAGCCATCGTTCCTGCTAGTGCAGATATCTACAAGCAAGAACTTACAGGACTTCTCTTTAATGATGATAATACCTTTGGTTTATACGATGACCACACCTTAACAGGTACGCTGGACACAATTGTTTCGTACAATGTTGTTCATAATGGTGGAGCCGGAAAGTTTGTTTCAAACAACTGGTTGACTGTTGGTACACTCAAATTTGCTATCAATGGTATTGATGATGATTGCCTTGAATTGCAATGGCATGAACAGAGTACTTTCCCGCCGACTTTTATAAGTCGTGTAGGACCTGATGCACCAGTTCCTATAGCAGAAGGTGCGTACACAAGTATTATTGATATTTGTATATCAGATATTTGCTCTAATGCTTCTCTACCTGTAGAACTGACTGATTTTGACGCAGTTGATAATGCACGTGACTGTGAAATTGAACTGTCTTGGACGACGGAAACTGAGACCAATAACGATTTTTTCCGCATAGAAAAAAGCCTTGATGGTTTTAATTATCAGCCTATAGGAACTGTTAATGCCGTTGGGAATTCTGTTACACCTACAACATATAGTTTTGTAGACAGAACACCTTCCATTACAAATTACTATCGTTTGAGACAAGTTGATGTCGATGGTGCAGCTACAGTTAGTAGCCAGTTGATCGTCAATTCTGGTTGCTTCGAAGAAGGTATAGATAACACTATCTTGGAAGTATTCCCAAATCCAGTTACAAAGGAAGCTAATTTCAAATTCTACAATACTACTTTGGGAGACCGACAAGTAACTTTAGATGTTTTGGATATTTTGGGACAAACAGTGTATACTCAAAATGTTCAGGTGATAGAAGGTCCAAACTTAATTTCCTTTCATACAGATCAGTTGATACCTGGTACTTATCTGATACAATTAAAAGGTGATGGTTGGTTCTCTAACGCGCAAAAAATTGTAAAGGTGAAGAATTGATTTTCTTGATCTTTTTCAGACAGGATATAAAAAAGCCGGAACTTATGTTCCGGCTTTTTTGTTTTATCTTATGAATTTTCAAACAATAAAAATGAAAATTGTGACAAGGAAAAATGCTAGGCTTGGGCTTTGGGCGTATTAAAATTCATGGGAATCGGAGGGGTTTTAGGATCATCTATTTTTCCAAAATTTTCCTCAAATTTACGCACATTGTCAGATAATGCGTTGAGAAGACGTTTGGCATGTTGAGGTGTCAGTATGATTCTTGACTTAACTTTAGCTTTTGGCACATTAGGAACCATTCTGATAAAATCCACTACAAATTCGGAGGGAGAATGGTTAATGAGTGCAAGATTAGAATAAATCCCCTCTGCTATTTCCTCAGGCAGTTCGATGTTTAATTGATTTTGAGTATTTTTCTTATCGTCCATATTTATTTATTTTGATTTGGAAAACAAAGTTACATCTTTATTAAAGGATAACACATTCTTAACGCAATATTGTTAAGCTTGGTTGTAAAAAATAACAATAATGAAAGAGACAAAAGAACAAATCAGGTCATACTTCGAAGCCAATAAAGATCATTGGAATCAGCGTGTCATTCCTCATATGCAATCAGACTTTTATGATGTAGAAGGCTTTAAGCAAGGCAAAACTTCGCTCAATTCTATTGAATTGAAAGCACTAGAAGAAGAGGTAGAAGGAAAAAGTCTATTGCATTTACAATGTCATTTTGGTCAAGATACAATTTCTTGGGCTAGAATGGGAGCAAAAGCCACAGGGATGGACTTTGCATCAACAGCAATAGATTCAGCGAGAGAACTGGCAGAGGCATTGAAAGTAGATGCCAATTTTGTCTGTTCTAATATCTATGATTTAAAAGAAAATTTAGAAGGAACTTTCGATGTTGTTTTTACTTCATATGGTGTTTTAGGTTGGTTGCCAGATATGGAAAAATGGGCTGATATCGTAGGACATTATCTAAAACCAGGAGGTGTTTTTTATATTGTAGAGTTTCATCCTACTTATTATATGCTAGATTTTGATAGCTTAAAATTGACTTATCCTTATTTCAATTATCATGTTTTTAAAGAAGAAGTGGAAGGTACTTATACTGATAGAAATGCAGATATTAAAGGAACAGAATATTTCTGGCAACATTCGCTCAGTGAAGTTGTTACCGCTTTAATGAAGCAAGGACTAAAATTAGAACAGTTTTCAGAATTCCCTTACTCACCTTATAAGTGTTTTCCCAATATGGTAGAGACTA
>JAHDFX010000300.1 GCA_020627965.1 Saprospiraceae bacterium
TCTTTTGTTTTTTCATTCAGTTTCCTGATAAATTCCTTCGTATCATCCCAGCTTATACTTTCCACAGGACGGTTTTCTCCTTTGAAATAAGCAGGATTATTTCCCATGATAAATTCATAAATTTCCTGTGTTACCTGAAAGGGACACAGGTAAAAATCGGAAAGGCTTACTTTGTGTATCGGCTTTTCATCGTCAAACTTTGTCCCTCCCATCTTAAAAGTACCGCCTTCTATCAGGTACATAGGAAAACTAAGGTCATCAGTAAGCCTGATGGTTTTATATTTGATATGTGTAGGTGGCTGATGGGTCATTATTGGTTGAGTTCTTCGGCTCTTTTGGCTATAGCCTCTTTGATGATTTGGAAATTATTTTCGGAGAGTATTTGAGGATTAAACGTATTATACTTACTCAAAACTTCTCCAATTCTATCCATATTCCGTTTGATCTTTTTTGTGCGCTTGTATTCTTCCAGGCTAGCCTCAGAAGCTAAGTCCAAACCAATTTCCATTATATCATCTTCAGTTGTTTTGCATTTATTTTTCCAATGGAGAATATACTTTTTCCTTGCACTTAAATTAGATATGTCTACCTCTCCTATTTTTATAGGGAAAATACGTTTCATAAACTCTTCTTCGTTAGCTCCTGCATTTTGGAAGATGCTCATTAATTCAAGCATACAATAGGGAGAGTGTAAGTACTTATCACTAATCACTACGACTACAATATTGCCACACCCCAGTTCTTCCATAAATTTCTGTATAGAGTCCTTATACCCGACATCTTTTTTATCTCTCTTCAGTGTATATTTTCCTTCACTTTCTAATTCTTCATAAAGCCTGTCTACAATAACTTCTCTTTCCTGATCTTTATCATCTTTCCAGGCATAGGAAAAGAAGATTTCAGTTTTTTCAATTTCGGGAATTTCTTTTTTGAACACTTCCTTTTCATCTGGCCCTGTAAAGACCTGATAAATACCTGCTTCTACTAAACTTCCTTTTTGAGTTTCTATCTGTGTTTTAGGATCAAGTCCGCCTATTTTATCAAGCCTGTTGACCTTTATCATCGGATGCTTTCCAATGCCTACCCATGTTTCTACAGGTGTATTATTGTGAATTTCCTGAAAGCGGTTCCTGATCCTGTCTAATAGTATTTTTCCGTTTTCAGATACTTGTACTTCGATACATGCTCCGACTTCATTAAACTCTATGATAGCCTTGGCTCCGCCATCATATATACGCATACCGTAGCGATAATACGCTATCATTTGCTCGGCATCGCCCTGCGTTCTGACTAAGAATTGTTGGAAATGATTGTAATAGGGAAAATCATAATCATAGCGTAAACGGATGTTTTTTTCCTGCCTGTCGTTCCATTCTTTTTCCAACATATTAAATTCATCAGGACGTTCTTCCGGTAACATTTCGGGGGCGATGAATAAGCGCTCTTCAAAAGATTTTCTGTTATAATATCGGTTATCATCATTTTCAAAAACCTCGTAGCACATTCCACAGGCTAACATAAAATCTATAAACAATTGTTGTTCCTTTTCTCCATAACCTTTCCAGTAAGTCCGTAAGTCTTCCCCCTTTATTCTGCCTTTCTTCCGCCGAATATCATAATAATAACCTAAATCTTCCCTTCTTTCAAAAAGTATATATATCGCGCGTATAGCCCATTCCTGATTCAGTATGATCTTGTCTTCAAAGTATCCCTCTTTATAGAATACCGTTCCCATCGGAACCAGCCACTTCGTCAGTAGTAATTTGGGGTCTTTGTGGTATTTCAGGGCTTCGTCATGATAGGTCTGGTAATCTATTGTCGCATCCTCACTTGTTAGGAATTCATTTTTATTCTTGTACAAAGAAACTGGAATTAAGTCTTCCAAATACTGCCTTACTTCTACCCAGCTTTCCGGCAGATATTCCTCTCTTCCCATACTCTTTACTGCCCGCTTCAGTTTGTACAACATATTATCATAGCCATTCTCATCTATATCGTCAAGCCCAGAATCCACTTCTTCAAAGGTCAAATACTCTAATTGAGATTTATATTTTTCAATTATTTTTCCTTCATCTTTTAGCCTGTATGCCCCATGTTCGTCCTTTTTCGTTCTTACTACCACTACCGGACTTCCCTTTCCATAGGCTGTAACATATTTCATCCAATATGCCAGTTTTCTGTTTTTAAAATCTCTGGTTCTTCTGCCTATCGTTGCAGAGGAAGTATCTGTTTCTTCGGTGTTTTTATTCCACACCAGTAGATAAAGAGCATCGGATTGCAGGAAAAGACGATGGGTCGTATGATAAATATCCTGCCCACCAAAATCCCAAATATTCAAGGTATAAGGAAAGCCATTTTTAATGCTGTTTTCACAAGGGAACTTACGGACTACAATACCATGTGTAGAGTCTTCCCTTATAAATTTATTTTCCATAAGTCTGTTGACCAGACAAGTCTTTCCGGCTGTACCGTCTCCTACTACCAGTACTTTGTATTCTTCATTCAGTATACCTTTCCCGTCTTCAAATTCTTTTTTCAGTTTTTTGAGTGTATTCAGATAATTGTTACGCTCTGCTTCGTCATGCAATACTTTTAGAGAATGATTTAATGGATTATTGCCTAAATACCAATATTCTAAAACAGGGAATAATGCCAGCCAGTCCATATCAATATTCTTAAATTTATTGCCGGACATATCCAGTATTTCCAGCTTTGGCATTGGCTCTTCAAAATGTATTTGTTTTAAGTCGTTCCGGCTTAAATCTAGTAGAATCAAATCAGACCAATTCCCCGAAAATTCGAGTCTTGATAGTCCATTATCTCTAATGGTCAGTCTTTTTACACCTGGTAGTGCAACTTCAAATTTTAAGTTGCGGAGCTCTTTATTACCTGCTATTTCCAATATTTCCAATTCTGGTAAGTATGAAAGGTTCAGCGTCGTCAGTTGATTACCGTTTAGGTTCAATGCTTTCAACTTACTCAGGTCAATTGTTTCTACCAACTCATTCCACTGCTGATCCGTAAGTTCGCTATTGGCAAGATTAAGCCCGGTGATCTGCCCGTTTTCTTCTGTATATTTTGTCTGTCCTTCATGTACAGTCATCAATACAGTTAGTTCATCGGGATAAGGCTTCTTTGGTATTTCGGGTGTTTTGCCTGTTATTTTTCTGATACTTGCCTGAATATTCATGTTTTGAAGTTTTGGTTTTTAAAAAGTATATAAGAGCATATTTAAATTTCCATCAATTGGCTACAAGTTGCAAATTTAAACATGCTCTAACAACGGCGGAACTTTCACAGCACTGGTTACTCGTACCGCCATTGCCTGGTCTTTCGACCTTCTATTCGTTCCACCTTATGATGGAAGCAGGGCATTGACCTGTTCAGTGGACACCATCCGGTCGTCCCGTGAGCTGGGGGCGAGCAGGCCACCCGAAAGCCGATATTGTTGTTACGGTTGTCGGGGGAATTGTTGTTGCGATTAGCAGGCCGGCAGTTGATCGCATTGTTGAAGTAACTGCCACCACGTATCACACGGTTGTCGCCCTACGGTCAATGACCTATATTTTAAAAAATTAAACGCCGATTTTTTGCTTTCCATTTATACGGTGGATTGACATCCAGGGCTTTTGCTAACAGGGCGTCAACTTCGCAAAAGCGGTAGTTCCGTATAGCTATCGAAATCAACCTACTGTACTCTTCTTTTGGAGCATCCGGCCACCCACAAGGCTCACTCACTCCTTTCACGATACACTGCCAGTCGTCGTCCCTCCTCCCTTGCTGTGTATCGCTCCACTCGCTCATATTTTTTTGCTCACGGGACTTCCCTCCGGTGTGTCTAAACTGGGGGCGAGCAGGCCACCCGAAAGCCGATAAAGTCGTTACGGTCGTCGGGGGAATAGGTGCCGCGATCAGCAGGCCGGCAGCGGACCGCAAGGTCGAAGTAACCGCCACCACGCAGCACACGGAGGCCGCCCCTATCAGGTGTATCTATCCATGCACTACCATCATCAGATGCCATTTTATAACTCCTATGCCAGTCATCTTCACACCATTCCCACACATTTCCACTCATATCATACAAACCTAGTTCATTTGGTAATAACAAGCCCACAGGTTTTGTCTCCCTACCACTATTTTCTCTGTACCACCCTACCTGTTTCAGGTCATCACTGCCACTGTATTTATAACCATGTACATATTTTCCTTTTCCTCCTTTCGCTGCATATTCCCATTTTGCTTCTGTTGGCAGGCGAAATTCACCAATATTCAACTCTTTTGTTTTTTCATTCAGTTTCCTGATAAATTCCTTCGTATCATCCCAGCTTACAGTTTCTACAGGACGGTTTTCTCCTTTGAAATAAGAAGGATTCTTGCCCATTATGAATTCATAAATTTCCTGTGTCACCTGAAAGGGACAAAGATAAAAGTCGGGAACACTTACTTCATCTATGGGTTTTTCGCTGCTATATTTATCTCCTCCCATATCGAAAGTACCGCCTTCTATCAGGTGCATGGGAAAATTCAGCTTATCTGAAAGTTCAATTGTTTTGCAAGTTATGTGACCGGGTGTTTTATAGCTTATCACTTCCTGATTTTAATTCTAATTCTTTTAATACTGCCTGCCTAAGTCCAAGTGCATCAGCATGGCGTGTAAATGCGATCAGCGGTAATGCATGTCTCTGGCATTTTTCTTCTGTCCAGTTTCCTGTATTATATTGTTCTTGTACATCATTCATTTTTCTGAGGTATCTCTTTTTACTTCTTTGTGTAAGGCGTATATGATTCGGATGTAAGATATAGCCACAAAAAGACAGTCCTCTTGTTGTTTTATTCAGCAAAGCTGGCTTTAATGTACAGTTCAGTCGGGAGCTTACATATTCATTGACAATATCCCGCAATTCTTTCAACTGACTTTTATCATCGTGCCAGATCACCATGTCATCCATATAACGTACATATGCTTTACACCTTAAACTTTCCTTTATAAAATGGTCAAGTTCACCCAGATAATGATTAGCAAAGTATTGGCTGGCTAAATTGCCTATCGGCAATCCTTTACCCGGCATGCTATAATAACTACTGATAATCTGCTCAAATATATATAAAAGTTTTCGGTCACTAAAACGCTTCTCCAATTGTCGCTGTAAGATTTGATGTTCAATGCTTGCAAAGTATTTTCTGACATCAAGCTTTAAAAACCATTGATATTTTTCTGTATATTTCTTCGCCCTTTTTAATCCCACATGCACACCTTTTCCCGGACGGCTGGCATAACTATCATATATCTGAAATTTATCAAAATATTCATGACAGATATTCATCAAAGCATGATGCAGAACACGCTCATCAAAAGCACTTGCACATATTTCCCTTTCTTTAGGGTCATATATTTTGAAATAATGATACTCACCTGTTTTCACCTGTCCTGCAAGTATCTGTTCTCTTAATTCCAGTAAATTATGATTTAGGTTTTCTCGATATTGAACAACGGACGATTTGTACGACTTACCTTTTTGGGCTTTCCAGAATGCCAGACGTAAATTATCCGGTTCAGCAATTTTTTCAATCAGTCTTTTGGTCTTTTTCATCTTTTGGAATAAAATGCACAGCATATCGCTCTACTTTCTTTTTGCCTACACCTTTTACCTCTTGCATATTTTTAGCGTTGAGTTCTTCTATTTTTGCGAGTTCTGCCAGTTCCGCATCAGTAAAAACTGCATAAGCAGGAATGCCTTCTTCTTTTGATAGTTTTTTACGAATCTCCCTGAATAAGGAAAAACGCTGAAATGCCTCTTCGCTAAGTATCTCCTTATAGTCGATTTTTCTTTGTTTTGTCTTAGATGACTTAGGCAAATCATCTAAATACCGGACACAAAAAGACCAAAATAATCCTTGTTGGTCACTGTTTATAAACTGACTTTCAACCTGGAGGATTCGCTTCGAACGCAAAAAAACGTTCATTTGATCTGTTTTTTCCTCTCCTCCCAAAATAGGTATAGTAAAAATTTTTATTTGCATCCCAGAATTTTATGTGGCACTCAAAATGGCATCCGGCCCACCCACAAGGCTCACTCACTCCTTTCACGATACACTGCCGTTCGTCGTCCCTCCTCTCTTGCTGTGTATCGCTCCACTCGCTCATATTTTTTTGCTCACGGGACTTCCCTCC
>JAHDFX010000043.1:0-13459 GCA_020627965.1 Saprospiraceae bacterium
CCCCTCCAAAGGGGGAAATTGTCAGCCAATTTGAAAAGTGTATAGTAACTTAATGACTAATAATATATACAGGTTTTCGTTTGTATATGTCCCAATTTTCGGATAGTTTTGAAATTCGGTAGTGTTCGACTAATGTAGGGCACATGTAAACGCGAGAGTCGCAAGGCGAATTTCGCGTTTCAAAGGGTAGGTTTCCGGTATTAAATACCCATGTTATATAAAAAATATTCGCATTGCGACTATACCCTACATTAGTCGAACGCTACTTAAAATTCGGGATGATTTATCTTTGCCATTATAATGTCATTGTATAATTGTAAAGTAGGTCTTTTAAACGTTTGCCTGTCTTTATAGTCCAATGCATAGAAATTCATTTTCTATGAAAAGAGCCTGACTGTTTTTTGTATTCTTTAAACTGACAACGATGAAAAATTATGTTTTGTTACTGGGGATGACCATGCTTTTCTTGACAGCCTGTAAAGATGATGAAGGGCAGATTACACCACCTTCGATTGATTACGCTATAGTTGCAGAAGTATTTGAAGGCAGAATTGATCTGGAGAACCTGGATAATTATGCCGACCAAGATATTCCTGACTATATTGATAAAGACAATACAGAAGGGAATGTTATTACGGATGCAGGAGCAACGCTCGGACGAGTACTGTTTTACGATAAAAACCTGTCTGTAGATAATGCGATCTCCTGTTCCAGTTGCCATAAGCAAGCCTTTGCCTTCAGTGATGATGCACGAGCTTCTGTAGGTGTAGCAGGCACTACAACACGCCATTCTATGCGATTGGTCAATACCCGGTTTTCAGATGAAGTACGCTTTTTTTGGGATGAGAGAGCAAACACATTGGAAGAGCAAACCACTATGCCTATACAAGATCATGTGGAGATGGGATTCAGTGGTCAGGGTGGAAATCCGGGGTTTGGAGATTTGGCGAATAAGCTGGAATCTATTGAATATTATGAGGCGCTATTTGAATTTGTATATGGGGATACTGAGGTGACTGAAGACAGGGTACAGCAGGCTTTGGCGCAATTTATCAGAAGTATTCAATCTTTTGATAGTAAATACGATGAAGGAAGAAATCTGGTAAATAATAATATTGTTAATTTTTCCAATTTTACAGCAGATGAAAATGCTGGTAAGGAGCTATTCATGCAGGACGCTCAGTTCAATATCAGTGGTGAAAGAATAGGAGGTGGTTTGGGCTGCGACCGATGCCATCGTGCGCCTGAATTTGATATTACCCCTAATTCCCGAAATAATGGTGTTATTAGCACCATCGCCGGAGGCCCGGATGTTACTATCACCCGTTCACCAAGCCTTAGAGACCTTAAAAATTCATCAGGGCAACTGAATGGAGCTATGATGCACGATGGTTCTATGAATAGTATAAATGTCGTCTTAACACATTATGACCAAATCCGGTTTATAGGAAATAATAACCTGGATCCACGTCTTATCGCAAATGGTAACGCACCTCAGAATCTAATGATGACAGATCAGGAACGTACTCAGGTTATTGCTTTTATGGAAACCTTGACAGGAAATGACATGTATACCAATGAGAAGTGGTCTGATCCGTTCTAAGACTTCATCTGTGTCAATTTATGCACATCTGTGGTGAAAAAATCATGATTTCAACTGCTCAATCAGCTTGTCAATACTTACAGTATCCTGCTCGCCAGTCTGCATGTTTTTCAAGGCTACACTATTGCTTTCCATTTCATTACCACCAATAACGGCAACATAAGGAACCTGGCGAGCATTAGCATATTTCATTTGTTTTTTCATTTTGACTGGTTCAGGATATAACTCTGCATTGATATTGGCTTTGCGTACTTTTTGCAAACAATCAAAAGCATAATTATAAGTGGCTTCATCGAAAGAGACAAATAATACCCTGGTGCTTTCTTCGCTAGTATCCGGGAAACGGTCTAGTTCGGTCAATACATCATAAATACGATCAGCACCGAAAGAAACACCGACTCCGGAAACGCCTTTCAAACCAAACATGCCAGTGAGGTCATCATAACGGCCACCACCACCGATACTACCCATTTCTATGCCTTTAGCCTTGACTTCATATATCGTACCGGTGTAGTAGCTGAGACCACGTGCCAGTGTAATATCGAAGTTGACTTCATTGTTGATGGTCACTTTATTTAGATAGGAAAAAACAGTTTCTAGTTCTTCAATACCTTTTTGCCCAATAGTTGTATCAGTGAAAAGTGCTTTGAGGTCGCCCAGGGTTTTGCAGGCGAGCATGGTCTCGATTTTTCTGACAGCCTCGGCATCAATGCCTTTTCTTTCCATTTCTCCACGCACGCCCTCCATACCGATTTTATCGAGCTTATCTATGGCAATGGTCATTTCCATCATTTTTTCAGGAATACCAGCAGCTTCAGCTATACCATCCAGAATTTTTCTGTTGTTGATCTTTATTTCAACGTCTATGCCTAATTGAGTAAAGCCTTCATCGTATATCTGAGTCAGTTCTACTTCATTAATGAGTGATTCACTGCCAACTACATCTACATCGCATTGGTAAAATTCCCGATAACGGCCACGCTGAGGGCGGTCTGCTCTCCACACAGGCTGAATTTGATAGCGTTTAAAAGGGAAGGCAATGTCATTTTGATTCATAACAACAAAGCGAGCGAAGGGAACTGTCAGGTCGTAGCGCAGCCCTTTTTCTGCAATTTGAAAGGTTAGTTTTTTATAGTCGTCCATATCTTTTGCTTTACGCAAAAAATCACCTGAGTTCAATATTTTGAATAGTAACTGGTCGCCTTCTTCCCCATATTTGCCCGTAAGGGTGGAAAGATTCTCCATAACTGGTGTTTCAATGGGTTGATAACCGTACTTAACGAATACCTGACGGAGTGTATTAAATATAAAATTGCGACGATTGACCTGCACTGGACCAAAATCTCTTGTTCCTTTTGGAATACCTTGTTTCATAATTGATAATGCGAAATATAGGGGTAAGTAATTAGACAAAATTACTTAAAGCTAAATTAAATAAAAAAAACCGGTCGAACATATGGCTCGACCGGACTAAATATTTTGAAGATGTATTGGAATATCTTATTCGTCTACGATCTCTACTTCTTTGATAAAATACTTGGTGTCACCGAATATGCTGAATTTATATAGTTTTTCGTTGTAATGAAGTTTTACACGATCACCATTATCTACAGCATTTTCTATAGCCTGAATAACTTCTTTATCACCTCTGGAAACCGAAAATTCCCATATATCTGTACCTATACCGCCACCATCATTGCTAAGGCTACCAACGCTCAACTGCCCTTCATAGGTCTTAAATACATAACCTTTTTTGCTAAATTTGATAGGAGTTCCGGCACGATAACCAACACTATAATTCCAGAAAACAGCGACAGCACCAGTTATTATACTAAGTACAATGGCTATGCCCAGGAGTATGAAAAACCAACGCTTTAGTTTTTTGAAAAGACCTGATGCTTTTTCCTGAATATCTTCTTTTGTATCTGAAATACGTTCTTGAATCTCTTCTTTTTTGTCGGATATTTTGTCTCTAAGTCCGTCCTTTTTATCCATGTTTTGCATTGTTTGTGGCAAAGATACATAATAAACACTTATTTGACGACTTTAGTTTCACTCGTCACCTGCCTTATTTGTTGCAATTGTAAACTTGAAGCATGAACCTTTATTTTTATTGGATTCGATCCATATTTTACCTCCATGCTTTTTTACAACGCTGGCACAGATGCTTAAGCCTAACCCATGCCCTTCATACTCTCCATCAGAGTGTAGCCTTTGCATCATTTGAAAGATTTGTTCTCGGTATTTTTGTGCTATGCCTATTCCATTGTCCCGAACAGAAAAACAATAAGTGCCATCTATATTTTCAGCAGAGATTTCTACTATGGGGTGTGAACTATCATTGTATTTAATAGCATTTGAAATAAGATTTTGGAAAAGTTGAACAATCAAACCCTGACTAAGCTCTAATGTGGGCAGATCACCAACTTTTATACAGGCATTTCGATCTTCAATTTCATGAGAAAGGTTGAGCAAAACTCTTTCTAAAATCACATTTAGATCAACAGTTTCAAAAGGCGTATTTTTTTTGTTAATGTTTGTGATATTCAGAAGATTGTCTGCTAATTTGTAAGAACCTTTAGCGACTTCAATTGCGGAGTTAATGTACTCCATGGCATCATCATAAGGAATATCCGGATTTCGTCTTTTGAATAAACCCAGATACCGGATAATTGAGCTTAGAGGTGACCTGATATCATGTGCAATAGTACTTGTAAATCTTTCTAGTTGATGATTGGCAGATTGTAACTGTTCTAGTTGTTGGGTAAAACAGACAAGGGACTCTTGCTTATCAGTACGATGAAAATTAATCCTGATATCTGCTATTTGTTTGTCTGTTACATTATTGAGTATTGTAGACTGGATATCTACTATTTTCTGAGTATATGTATAAGCTTCCTTGTAATTCCCCTGTTCCCGATAACTATTTACCATACATTGATAAATAGCAATTTTAAAATGTTTATGATTAGTCTTATCGGCTTTATCCAATGCTTGTAATTGGAAATGCCATGCTTTATCTGTGTTGCCAAGTTTTGTATGGGCGGCGCTAGAGTAATAATGTGATCTGGCCAATAAATAATTGATGAAATTCTGATTTTTTCGATTTATATACTGCGACTGGAGTTCGTAGATAAGGTTGGTATGAAAGAGTACTTTTTCGTAATTCTTTTTATTAAATTCTACTTCTGCTATATTAATATGCGTCACCGAAATTCTTAAGGGATCTTTATCCTGCTGTTTGTATTCAAGGGCTTTAAGATAAAACCCCATAGCTTCATCAAACGTATTTCGCTGTTTAGCAATATTCCCCATCGTAGTGAGTATTCGCCCCAGAAGCTCTGCATTTTGGTAAGTTTCTGCGAATTTGAGTGCAAATTCACAATATTCATCGCTCTCTTCCAAGTATCTGAATTCATATAGGATGACGCCTATACAGTAATAGGTAAGAATGGTGTTTTCTAGTTCTAGCCAATTCGGAGCAGGGCTTATTATATGATGTTTTTTTGCTTTTAAAAGTAGTTTAAAGGCTTCTACACGATTTCCTTTAACGAGTTCTTCCAGCCCTAACCACAAATGACAGGAACCATAAAGGAAACTATATTTTTCAATGACTTTATAATGCTCGATCTTTGTTTTGCATATAGAGAAATATTCTGTAGATTTTTTGTGTTCTAAGTATTCATGGTATGTACGACCTAATACCCATAAGGCAAAAAGTTCTTCATATTGATTTTGATAACTATCAATGGTTACCAAAGCCACCTGAAGGGATTCTTTAAATCTTTTTTGTTTGAGAAGATCAAAGGCTTCACAAAATCCAGGAGAAATAGATTTTATAAGTTGGTTTTGTTTATAAACTGCCATACCCAAATATTTTACTAGCACAAGTCATAATGTCATGTATTTTCTTTTTGATAGAAAGACAAAACAATTTCTTAATACACTCTACTGTTTGTAAAGTGTACTCAATAAGTGGTATTGACCAATATTATTATATAGGTTAGGAGGGATTGGTTAAAACTCACTCGTTTGCTTTACTTAGTGGATAAGGATATCGTGTAATTTTACATATTGAACTATGTCACGACTGTATAAAAATAAGAAGTTTTCATCTAAAAAGCAATAATTGTAGAGTACATTTTATCGTAATTAAAATAACTTAAAGTGTAGTCTGATTTATAAGGAGTTAGGATGTGTTAGGGTAGTTTCGTAAAGATCAATGTATTCTTTTACAGTCTGAAACAGATTAAAATATTTGATAGGGGAGTGTTGCCATTGACCTTGTTGTGCTTGTATTATTTTTTCAAATAAAGACTCTGCACTAAAGTTGTTCATTTTTAGGTAAGTTCCTGATATAACCTCCTTTAAAGCTTTTTTGTCTGAAGAGATGACAGGGATGCCGAGTGCTATACTTTCGGCAGCAACATAACAAAATCCCTCACTGTATGAAGGAATAACAACACAGTCGGAGCTTTGTAGTTCTTCAACCAATTTATCGAAACTAAGGTGGTGTTTTAAGCACACATAGTCTTCCAGTTTAAGTTCTTTTATGCGATTTTTAATTATTTTAAAAAGTGCATTAGGAGTGGTGGGGATAATGATTTTTAGGAGGCTATCGGGTTTTTTTTGTTTTATCAGGTAAGCAGCATCCAATAAAATATCAAGCCCTTTTGAGATTCCCAACCGACCATAATAGGTATAGGTAAATTGCTCAGGCTTTAATCTTTTTGAGGTTTTATATTTTTCAAATTTATGATAATCTAAGCCATTATAAATAGTTGCAATTCTCTTTTCTTCTACTTTGTTTTCCTTTAGACTATCGGCTGTACTATTGGATACGGCTATAAATTTATCATAATTAAAGCGGGTAAGCATTTGTTCAAAGAGATAGTGCCCCCATTTGGCGATACGTCCCATGTAGGGAAGTTGGAACCATAATTTACCCCAAACTTCATGAAAAGTAATAATGATTTTTTTTCTAAATAATTTGGCGGCTATATAGGAAGGAAGACCAGCATTATAAGAAGTAGTGTGTATAATGTCGTAGTTTTTTACATGTTTTATGATAGGGAAAACAGCAAATAAGGTAAAAGTATAACGATTGATAAAAGGATAGCGCCGAATCTTTACGCCATTGAGGTTTTCTTCGGCAGGCATATCTTTATTGAGCTTAGTCGTTATAACCATCACATCATGCCCTTCTGCAGCCAGTTTTTCGGTCAGGCTTTTGAATAAGGTCTCTACGCCTCCTATATTTGGATAAAAATTTTCAAGTACGAAGAGAATACGCATAGATCAATTTTACTGCAATCAGAACTATTCTTCATCTGATTGTTCTTTAATTTGTTTTTTTAGCTTTTGGGTTTCTTGCTGTTCTAAGGCTATTCTCCTAACAAGGTCGGTAACTTGCCCCTCCAATTTTTCAATAGTAGATGAAAGATAAAACACAAAAACAAACAAAGCACCAAGTGCTGCAAATATAATAGCATTTACATTGCTTTTTATACCAAATAGGTCGGCTATTTTAAAAGAAATTTCATTGGGAATGATGGCAAGTAAAATAGCACCCGACCAAAAGATCATCCAGATAATGGCATTCCTTACACTACGTTTTTTACGAGTATACTGTCGGAATGTCCTTATAATAAAGTACACGCCAATAATAGGAACTAGCCACTGATAAATTTCTATCTGCATAATCATTTAGACATTCAAAACCTATTTTCGTACCCAATACTGATGAAAGCCGTCTTATATCTCGTAGTATTGCCCAAATGTAAAGCAATTAAATCATAAAACCAGCAAAGTTTTTTCGATATTTGCCCCTCGATAATTGTTTCCGTCTGAATGTGGGAGAAAATATATAAAAGTATTGTGGCCTTATTCATCTTTGCATGGATAAGTTTCATCTTTATGGACTATTGGCAGAACCATCTCCAATATATATTGAGTTTTAGGTTCTTTCAGTATGCCGACCTAAGTATTATATTTATACTATTGGGGGGGGGACTGCTGTTTGCTCATCACAAGTACATAAAGAAACGCTCGAAAGATTATCATCACTGGTTTAATGGGATGACATTATATCTATTCTCATTGTTCATCATTATTTTGAGCGTTTATTTTTTCCAGCGAAAAGTGATGAACGTAACTTTCCCTTTACCACTTGATTATATTTATTTGAGTTGGAATGTAACACAGATCGCTACTTATACTTTTATGATTGTGATTGCCTGCTATGCAATGGGTATGTATACGTTGGGAACTTTTCGCTTTCTTATACATAAAAATACCCGTTCGCTTCTAGCCATTGGAACCGGAATCATGATGTGGGTATTCATTATGTTTGTTCTTGGGCTATTTGACCAGTTGAAATGGTATGTAATGCTCCCAATGATGGGCTTATTCATACTCATTACTGGTAAAGTATCCTTTCCATTTATCTGGAATATACTTTTCCGCCCAATAAAACTAAACTTCCATCTGAATACATTGGGGGTACTGAGTTTTTATATCTTATTGATTATTATCAGCCTCAATTTTGTACAATTAATCATTCCTATGCCAAAAGGCTGGGATTCAGTGTCACTGTACCTCAATATATCTTCTTTAATCCATGATTATGCGGGCTTAGTCAAAGGGCATCAGCCATACAATTGGTCACTATTCATGTCTTTGGGCTTTGTATTGTTTGACAAAACGGAAGTAGCGATGGTCCTGTCTTCATTAGGCGGCTTTTTATCAATATTTGCTATTTATCATTTATGTGCACATTGGTTGAAGGTTAATGTAAATTATGCTTTACTCTGTGTGCTTATATTTTATCTGATTCCTTCTGTTGCACACCAGTCATACCTGGATCTAAAGGTCGATCTTGGTTTACTTTTCACTATGTTGATGATTGTGGTGCTTTTGGTCGAATGGTGGGCTTTCCTTCAATCCGATGCAGAAGACAAAGTCAAGGTTTCATCCCGCTTTGTTATTATGCTTGGTCTGTTTACAGGCTTTGCATTTGGTATTAAACTAACTGCTTTAATGTTGTTTTTTGCCGTTGTTGGGGCTATGTGGTACGTCTATAATGGAAAAGTAGCCTTTTTAGCCATTTTCTTTCTGAGCAATTTTGCTTTATTATTATTTAAATTGGATGATGTACCCAGATTACGACAGTTTCATCTGGGAGCAGAAACGTTTATGTGGAGCATGCTTGCACTGGGTTTGTTGATATTCAGTTGGTTAGCTTATTCGCAAAAATATAAATTTTGGTATACCTTTAGGATTAGTGTATTGTATACTTGTTTTTTCTTATTGCCCATTTTACCCTGGTTTGCTAAAAACTATGTGGAAACAGGAGGAGATTTGTCTGTACGGGGATTGACCTATGGGAAAAAGCAAATGCCAGGAGCTAGTATAGCTGATTTTCAGAAAAACTGGGAAAAAATGCGTGCCGAAGAGAAACGGAAAAGAGAGAAACGGAAAAGAGAATTGTTGAGAAAGGAAAAAAAGCAGAAACAAAAGAAAAAGAAAAGAAAGAAGCAAAAGGAAGAATAACTTTACATGAGTATACAAAAACATATTTTCTTAAAAAGGTCATGCATCTTATTATGTATGATAGTGGGGATGTTATTGTCATACTCATCAAAAGCAGAATCTTTCCAGCAAAATAAAAAAACAAATACGGAGCAGGCAAAACCAAAAAATAAACAACAAAAAAAGACAGAACAGAAAGAAACGAACACAAAACAGGATCAGAAGAATAGAAGAAAAGCCGCTAATGATGCGCCAATTCGGGAAGAAATACAACGCTATATGGGCTATGAACCCATTCTGACAGAGCGTTACATGACAATTCCTTACGATATAACCATGAACACAAACATGCAGGGAGGCTTTGTAGATACAGGCTATTACCTGTTTATGTTTTTACCCGTCATATTGCTTCTTGGTTTCACAAAAAAGCCTTTTTATGGAATCCTGATTATGCTTTTTAGCATACTGTATATTAGTGTTGCCACGACCTCTGCTTTTAGTGTCAAACGAAAAATTCAGATCAAGTTCATTGTTCCCAATATTGACAACTTTATCAATGCAGTAGAGTTCAAAGATTATCCGGTAAGCCTTGCCTGTGCATACGTCTATAAAGGACTATACAAAATCTATATGCCCATTTATAGAGGACTGTCTAAAATATCCGGACCAAAAGATCAGGTAACATATCCTATTCTGGCAACATTATTCTTACTCTTCTTTTTTGTCTTGCAGAAAAGAATCCGGCATCTTGATAAATACAAAGCATCGCTTGTATATTTGCTGTACTTTTTCTGTTTTATTTGGTTGGTTTTGGGGTCTGGTATCATCTGGTATGGCTATTTGATGCTGGCATTGGGCTTAGTATTTCTAACACGTGTCCTGACCAATACCCAAAAATCGTGGCTTCGTAAGGGAGTGCTGGGCATGTTTGTATTCGTTTCTATATTGTGGATTATGATGGGCTACGTGTATAGAATTGCCAATCATGCGATGGTGACACCTGATACTGCAAAGTTGCTTTTTGACATTCCTTCCGTCAAATATCAGACAGGAGTGTTTGATCGAAATGATGTAATCAATACGTTATTACCTGGTGCCGATAAAGCATTAGAAGAAATCAATAAGAATGGAGAGACACTGGTTTATCGGATAGGTACTTTTTTCCCTTATTTTATTTATAAGAATGATAAGAGAATATTGGAAGATAATCAGTTGGCTTTTTTCCAAAAACTAACACAGCAGTTTCAAAACAGAACATCTATAGCAGAAGCTTTAAAGGCTTCAGGATATAGATATATTTTAGTAGATTTGAATACGGCAAGTATTGATAAGACACCCGAAAGATCACTGGAAAAGAAGTTTATGAGCTTTTTAGGCTTTTTATATAATAATGACAGTATTGAACTTTTAGCAACTAATCGCGTCATAACACTGACACCTCCTGACGATCCTAATCCTATTTACACCCATGGAGTGTTTGGGAATATACACAGTCCGGGGACTTATGCGATTTACAGGATAAAGTAAAATGTATTAGAAAAAAAGCGTATATTGTAGTGGATGTTTGACCATGTATACATAGTGATTCCAGCCAAAAACGAGGCGCCTCGTATCGGCAAAGTCATCGAGAAATCGCTGGCTTTGGGCTATCGCAATATTGTGGTCATCAATGACGGTAGCCATGACGATACAGCCAAAATAGCAGGTGAACATCCTGTAGTAGTTTTGAATCATCTGGTCAATTTAGGCCCAGGCGCTGCAACACAAACAGGTATAGAATACGCAGTCGAAGATGGTGCAAAAGTCATTGTCACCATAGATGCAGATCATCAGCAATTCCCGGAAGACATCGCCAAACTGGTCACCGAGCTGGAAAGCCAGAAAGTAGATGTCGTCATTGGAAGCCGTTTTTTAAATAAGGAAAACGAAATCCCTTTCATACGGATCGTCTACAATATGATCGCCAATGTCATCACTTTCATACTCACTGGTCTTCCCGTTACCGACAGCCAATCCGGCATGAAAGCTTTCACCGCTGATTTTGCCAAAAAATGCCGACTCCACTTCAATGGCTTTGAATTCTGCGTAGAATTTATCCGCAATATCCGCCTCTTTAAAGCTACTTACAAAGAAATTCCTATCCGTGTCATCTACACCAAAGAAACCCTGAGTAAAGGACAAAACTTCGCTACAGGCTTCAAGATGTTAGCCAAGCTGTTCAAGTTTATTTGATCCTTAGATCAATATAAGCCGAAAAGCAAATCAAATATCTCCCTTTGGAGGGAGAAAAAGAGGGGGGACAACGGAGTAAAACTATGTAATTTGGTATATTTGCACAGCACATGCAAAACAACAACCCACATATCAACATCTTCATCGCCTATTCCCGTAAGGATAAAGAACATCTGGACAAGCTACGCACTTATCTGGTTCCCTTAGAGCGTGACCCAAGTGTAACCATCTGGTACGACGGAAAAATAGACCCCGGAACCGTCTGGGAAGAAGCCATAAAAACCAACCTTAATAAAGCCGACATAGTCCTCCTACTCATTAGTGCCGATGCGCTTGCCTCTGAGTTTTTCTATGATAAAGAAATGAAAATTGCGCTGGAGCGCCACGAAAAAAAAGAAACCGTAGTTATTCCCGTCATTCTCCGTTCCTGCCCTTGGGAGCATACGCCACTATCCGCTTTACAGACATTGCCACAGGATGGAAAACCTGTTACTAAATGGGTAGATGAAGCAGATGCTTATACGGATGTTTTTAAAGGCATTAATCGGACGATTGAGCGAATTAGAAATAAAAGAAATCTGGCTTTCACCAAAATATTGAAAACACAGCGTGATAAGGAACTGGCAGAAGAGAAACGACGCAAAGCCGAGGAGCGGGCAACATTGAAAGCAAAGAGAAAAGCTGAAAATGCTGTCAGGAATGAAGAAAGAAAGCAACAGGGGATGAAGGTTTTAAAACGCTTATTGCCTGTTTTATTGGTGGTTTTGGGTGTTTATGGGCTTACGCAGTGGGTTAGTGAAGCAGGCGGTATTTCTGGTTCTGATGACGGGGTAGACAGCCTGTCTGCTGAGCTTATACAAAACCCCTATGATAGCACTGCCAGAACAGATGAACAGGAAATACCAATAAAGTCAAAAGCAGACAATAAAGATAAATTGACACCCGAAGAAAAAACAAAAAAAACAGAGCCTGTTCAACCGAAGCCTAAAAAACCGACCAAAGCAGAAGAGGATTTAAAAAAATACAATGAGTGGATAAAAAAAGCTTCTACGGAGGAAAAAAATAAAAATTATGAACAGGCAAAAGGATATTATCAAAACGCATTAAAATACATCAGAAATGGTAAGGATGCCGAAGAGGGATTAAGCAGATGTAAGCAGGCAATACAAGAGGCGAAAATTAGAGCAGAAGACAAAGCCCGACAAAAAGCAATAGAAGAAGCAAAAAGACAGAAAGCCGAAAAACTAGCTGCACTTCCTAAGCCCATACAAGATTTGCTCAATAATATGGTATACATCCAGGGCGGTACTTTTCAGATGGGCTGCACAGATGAACAGACCAACTGTGATAGTGATGAACAACCTGTACATTCCGTTACTTTGAGTAATTACAAAATAGGAAAGTATGAAGTGACACAAGAGCAATGGAAAGCAGTCATGGGCAATAATCCTTCTTATTTTAAAAATTGTGATAAATGCCCCGTAGAGCAGGTAAGCTGGAATGATGTACAGGGGTTTATCCAAAAACTGAATACCATGACTGGAAAACGCTTTCGCTTACCAACAGAAGCAGAATGGGAATTTACAGCAAGGGGAGGGAATAAAAGTAAAGGCTATAGATATGCTGGTTCTAATGATATAGATAAAGTAGCCTGGTATTATAAAAATAGTGATGGAAAAACTCATCCTGTCGGAGAAAAAACAGCTAATGAACTGGGCTTATATGATATGAGCGGGAATGTGTATGAATGGTGTCAGGACAGGTATGATAAAGATTATTACAGTATAAGTCCTAAAAACAATCCTAAAGGATCTAATTCGGCGTCTTCTCGGGTTCTCCGTGGCGGGTCCTGGTACCTCGATACCGGGTACTGTCGCTCGTCCGATCGTGTCAGGGATCCTCCGGATAGCCGGTACAGCCTCAACGGCTTCCGTGTTGCCGAGACTCCTTAACACTTTTTTCTTTTACTTTTTTACCCTTTTTTTAATTTTTATGCCGCCGAAGGCGGCCGAAATTGCTCACGCGCACCCTTTTTATTCCCTGGGAGGGAAACTCATCCCACTTGGTCAGTATTGCTGAGGGGGTGAGGGTTTC
>JAHDFX010000043.1:13559-31633 GCA_020627965.1 Saprospiraceae bacterium
TTCGGGAATAAAAAGGGTGCGGGAGGGCAGACTGACAACTTCCTGATTAAAAATCGTGCTAAACCCTAACCAGATTCTGAATCCAGTTCAGAATGACGTTCTCTTATTGGAGATGTTAAGGATTTTAAAAAGTTTAATACTACTTATGTAGAAGCCATGGACCTGGGAGGGAAACTCATCCCACTTGGTCAGTATTGCTGAGGGGGTGAGGGTTTCCCGTTTCGGGAATAAAAAGGGTGCGGGAGGGCAGACTGACAACTTCCTGATTAAAAATCTTAAAAAGCAGCCCCATCGGGGCAAAATATGGGTAGAAAATTAAATTCCACACATTTTTTAGTGCCGTAGGTACTACATGTGGCGAATTCTATTTTTAATCGCATAGCTTAAGAAAAAACAGGGTGTTGCACTACGGTTAAAACCATAAAGAGGGCAGATTTTCCCTTCAGGGAATAAAAAGGGTGAGCGAGAGCAGACTGACAAATGATAAAATCGTACCTTTGCGCCATCATGCACGACAAGATACTCATTCTCGACTTTGGTTCTCAATATACCCAACTCATTGCTCGCCGAGTAAGAGAGTTGAACGTATGCAGCGAAATTGTTCCTTACAACAAAGTTCCTGAAATTGACGAACACATAAAAGGCATTATTCTATCTGGTAGTCCCTTCTCGGTGACTAGCGAACATGCCTTACATCCTGACCTGAAACCCATTATTGGCAAAAAGCCAGTATTAGCGATATGCTACGGTGCACAGTATGTTGCACAGCACTTTGGCGGCAAGGTAATGGCAAGCAACAAGCGGGAATACGGAAAAGCCAATCTCCAAAATTTAGTCAATGATAAATTGTTGAAAGACATTCCGGCGGACTCGCAGGTCTGGATGTCGCATGGCGATACCATTGAAGCGATTCCTGACGGATTTGAATTGCTGGCTGGGACGGAAAGTATTGATGTAGCCGCTTATCGCTCCAAAGACGGACATTTCGACAAACCTGTTTATTGCCTTCAGTTTCACCCTGAAGTGACCCATAGCTTAGATGGTCTGCAACTACTGAATAACTTCGTTACAGGCATTGCCGGATGTGCCACTACCTGGACACCCGAATCATTTGTTGAATCTTCGGTACGGGAATTGCGTCAAAAGATCGGAGACGAGAAAGTTTTACTCGGTTTATCTGGCGGAGTGGATTCATCTGTGGCGGCTATGCTGTTGCATCGGGCTATTGGCGATAAGCTCTATTGCTTCTTTATTGACAATGGTTTACTGAGAAAGAATGAATTTGAAGAAGTATTAAAATCCTATGAAGGACTGGGCTTGAATGTTACTGGCATCAATGCCAAAAAAGAATTTCTCGGGGAGCTGGAAGGCATTTCTGATCCTGAAAAAAAGCGGAAAACTATTGGACGGGTATTTATAGAGGTATTTGAAAGAGAAGCGAATAAACTGGAAGATGTACAATGGCTGGCACAGGGAACTATTTATCCTGATGTCATTGAATCTGTATCGGTTTATGGACCTTCAGTGACCATTAAATCGCATCATAATGTAGGTGGTTTGCCCGATAAATTGAATTTGAAAATAGTAGAACCGCTGAGGAGTTTATTCAAAGATGAAGTAAGAAGGGTAGGGAAGAGCCTCGATTTACCCGATTATATAATAGGGCGTCATCCATTTCCCGGACCAGGTCTGGCGATTCGGATACTGGGCGATATTACGGCTGACAAAGTTGCCTTATTACAGGAAGCGGATGCTATTTATATTAATAATTTAAAGAAATTTAATTTATACGATAAAGTATGGCAGGCAGGAACTATACTGCTGCCAGTACAGTCTGTAGGTGTGATGGGAGATGAGCGAACTTACGAGCAGGCAGTAGCCCTGCGGGCTGTCAATTCGATGGATGGCATGACTGCCGAATGGAGTCGTTTACCCTACGATTTCATGGCGACTGTTTCCAGCGAAATTATTAATCATGTAAAAGGAATCAACCGAGTTGTTTATGATATCAGCACAAAACCACCGTCTACCATTGAATGGGAATAAAATATTAATGATAGCGATATGCCTGACCGTATTGCTATCCAGTTCCTGTGCGATCTTTAATAAAAAGCCTATAGATAAGCCTGATTACGGACCAGGGCCGACTACGACTACTGAGCCAAAAGAAGAGGTCGTTATAGCGCCGCCTATATCTAAGCCTGAACCTGTAACTAAGCCACCTGTAAAAAAGCCTTCAGAAAGAATGGATACTATACAGTGGAACGTTGTAGATGATTTTAAAGGCAAAGAATTGGAAAAAGAGGAAGTTGTAGAGGAAAAAGAAGAAGAAGA
Source organism: Saprospiraceae bacterium (assembly GCA_020627965.1). Taxonomy (GTDB): domain Bacteria; phylum Bacteroidota; class Bacteroidia; order Chitinophagales; family Saprospiraceae; genus JAHDEO01. The sequence continues at coordinate 15,894 of JAHDFX010000043.1, forward strand.
AAAAACGGAAGAAAAAGAAGAATCGGCAGAAGCTAAAGTAGCTGAAAACTCCGAAGAAAATGTCTCCGAAGAAAATAAACTACTGCTGGAAGAATTGAAAACCAGAGAGGCAGTATTAGACGAAAAAATCGCAAAGGCTGAAGCCCGTCATGCCGATAAGAAATTATCGGACAATCAGCTGCTGGCTATTCGTGAAGAAATTACACAAAAACGCTTTGAAATAGAAAGAGAAAAGAATAATATTCTTGGATTAGAAAAACCGACTTTCAGTGAAGGAGAAGTTGTAGAGATACAGACAGACACAATGGTTAAAGGAAATTATACGGTAGCTATTATGATGCCTTTCCTTACGAATCAATATACTTCTTTTGGCCCGATTCCCGATAAATCAAAGCGTGCGCTGGAGTTTTATGAAGGTGTAAAAATGGCATTGAACGATCTTCAGGCACAGGGTGTTCCGATGACCATCTATGTCTTTGATACACAATATAGCGAACATGTTGTACAAAGCCTGTTGAATAGCGGCCCGCTATATGAGGCTGATATGATTATAGGTCCTGTAAGCCGTAAAAACTGTGAATTAGTGGCAGCTTTTGGACGTGCCAATGGCAAAGTGGTCGTTTCTCCTTATAACTATGTCTCCGTTGTAGAACAAAACCCTTACTATGTACAGGTTAGCCCTTCTGTACAGACACAATATATTCGGGTATTTGAATATGTCAAACAAAAATTCCCTTCCAGAAATGTGCTTATCATGGCACCTGCTGGCAAACGTGCAGTAGACCAGCGTATTCAAGAAATTCAATTTGCTAATGGCACAGTGAATCAGGGGGGGGCATTACCAGTACATACTTTTAGTGTAATGGCTGTCAATCAAGAACCTATGCAGGCAGATCGCTTTTTGATGGCTGGACAAAACAATATTGTTGTCATTCCTTCCCGTGATCCTGGTTTTGTAGCCTATTGTATGCGTGAATTGAATCCTTATCGGCGTTCGCACAGAGTAACAGTAGTGGGTATGCCACAATGGGAAGAACCAAAGTTTGAAAAGGTAGACTATAATTATTATGGCAATTTGAATCTGGTTTTGGGCAGTGAGTCATACATAGATAAAGATAATGCCCAAATACGCAATTTTATGAGTCGTTATCAAAGCGAGTACGGTACTATACCAACGGAAAATGTTTTTAAAGGCTATGATATTATGTCTTACTTTGGGCAAATGTTGAAGCAGCATGGTATATACTTCCCCAGCCATTTATCTAAAACACCAGGACGAGGCATGCATACGACATTTAAATTTGAACCAGTATATGGAGCTGCGCCTGTTGGGGCAACTGAACCAGTTATTACTCGTTTTGAAAATAGCTATCTGAATATATTGGAATTCGATGATTTTGAATTTCGGGATGTCACACCTTATTAATTGACAATGCAGTTTTTTAAACTATTTATTGTTTAACTTGTTCTACCCCGTGAAATAAAGTTAAGGAATATGACTACAGTACTAACAAATAAGATGACCAGTATTGGCAAAACTGTCAATGAAATTTCGGTCAATAAACCAGTATTACTGATCTTTTTGAGACATTTCGGCTGCACATTCTGCCGTGAAGCATTGGCGGAGATAGCAGACAAGAAATCATCAATAGAATCAGAAGGTGTAGAAATTGTGTTCGTACATATGTCAGATGATGAAACTGCAGAACGCTATTTCAAACGGCATAACCTCGAAGGAGCGATCCATATCAGTGACCCTGATTGCGAATTTTATCGTGAATTCGGTCTGGTGAAAGGCACTTTCCAACAATTATTAGGCTTCAATGTCTGGATAAGAGGCGTCGAGGCAGGTATCAAAAATGGACATGGACTAGGCGTAGGACGCTATCTTGGTGATGCTTTCCAGATGCCAGGTGTCTTTGTTATTCGCAATGGAACAGTTCGCGAAAAATATATCCATAAACAGGCTTCTGATCGTCCTGATTATGAAAAATTAGCTGCTTGCTGTGTAGTCTAATTCCATTTTACATTATTGTTTAACTAACTTTCAAACTATAGAGTTCCCGATGAGATATTTTTACATAGTGATATGTCTTGTACTAAGCCCTTATTTCAGCTTTTCTCAGGATAGTAATTTAGGTAACTGGATATTGGTTTTTGGAAACAAACCATTGAGCGAAAAACTCAATTGGCATCACGAAGTACAGTATCGTAACTATAATGCTGTAGGCGATCTAGAACAATTATTATTAAGAACTGGGCTTGGGGTGGATATTAATTCGCAAGCCAATCTTCTCCAGGGCTACGCCTTTATAAGAAGTGAAAATTATACTGGCAGTGATGAAAAATCAGTGGTTAATGAACACAGACTCTATCAACAATTGATTACTAAGCAGAGTATCCGGTCGTTACGTATGCAGCACAGATACAGGTTCGAACAAAGATTCGTAGAATCTGATTTCAGACTTCGATTCCGATATTTTCTAGGGCTAGCTTACCCTGTTATGAAAATAGAGGATACGGATAAAGAATTGTATCTATCTGCTTACAACGAAATATTCCTGAATACAGTTAATAATGTATTTGATAGAAATCGTTTGTACGGTGGTATAGGATTCAAGATAAATAAAAGTGTAAGATTAGAACTAGGTTACATGAACCAGTTTCTAAATGGTGGCAGCAGAGATCAACTCAATATTGTTACCTTCCTGAATTGGTAAAAGTTAGTACATTGTAAACTAAATTTCTTTAGGTTTTTTAATCCTAATTTGTCTGGACTTTGGACTAAAAGAGGTGGGAAGCGAGAGACGAGACAGTATTCTATTGATAATCAGTATTTAAGCAAATTGAATTTCTTTTTTCAAAGAAAAAATAAAATATTGATTATGAATCATTTAGCATCTCGCTTCCCGCTTCTGGCTTCTCGAATCCAAAGTCTAATACAAAGCCTATTCTGGCTGAAGCTTGGGTAACTCTATCAAAAAAGTTGTTCCTACTTCAGGGATAGATTCTTTTATTGAGATTGCACCATTGATCTTTTTTAATAAATTCTGGACAATATTTAACCCTATCCCTGAGCCTTTTCTCTGACTGTGATTAAGCCTTTTGAAAAGCGCAAAAACCTTGTCGTAATATTTACTATCTATTCCAATACCATTATCTTCAACAAAGATGGACACCTGAGAAGGGCTGACTTTTCCTTTGATATTAATAGTCGGATTCCGGGAGTCATTATACTTTATTGCATTTTCTATTAAATTTTTGAACACGATAAATAATATAGTTTTAGAAGAATAAAAAAGTGGTAATTTTTCATAATTAATCTTTACATTTCTCTCCTGGATTAATTCATGAAAATGAAGTTTTACTTCATTTAGAATGTCTTCAATACTTACAACTTCCTTAATAATAGTTTTTTCAGAGGATAATTGAAAATCTGTGATGTCTTCCAGTAATTTATATAGTTGTTTTCCTGAGCCAATAACATACTGCAAATATTCCTGATTATTGTTTTTGTCATTATTAATGTCATTATTAATGAGTTGAGAAAAACTGACAATAGACCTTATTGGTTCTCTTAAATCATGGGAAACGATATAATTAAAACTCTTAAGCTGCTGATAAGCTTCCGATAGTTTTTCATTTTGACTGCTGATTAGTCTATTGTACTCCCGATTTTCAAAAATTAATTTACTAATCAGGCTGATTATCATTATAGTACAATAGATAAAACGTGTAATCGGACCCGCTGGTGTTGCCAAATCTGCAAAGGGGGGAGGGTAAACTGAACAAATGAAAGTCGCAGTGAAGAAACAAATAATAATAAGGCTCACAACCTTTATCATTGTTCTTAGATCAAAGAAAAGAGCTGCCGAAACAATATATAAAATATAAAAGACCTCAAATCTTGCCTGCGATCCATATGTGGCATGAAGGATAAATGTAAATAATACACCAGGTATGACAATCGAATATCTTGCCCACAATGGTTTGCCCAAAATGAGTAATAATAAGCTGATAACAAGAATACATAACCAAAGCAAAGTAACTATAAAGTCTTGTAATGACTGTATAAACAGTATATTTACCAAAAGATGAATGAATAAGGCAAGCAAACCAATTAGAACAAATTGATTGCAAAGTTCAATCCTGATTCTCTCTTTGAAAGAGAACTCTTCCTTTAGTCCGATTGATAGAAGTTTGTTAATCCATTTAGATACAGACATAGTGTATAGCGTTTAAGCTGTTTATTTTTACGTAAAACACCCCAAATATGTTCAGAACATATGAAGATGAGAGTAAAATAGCTTCTAAGAACAAAACAATAAATCATGATTTGCTCTGTTTATAAAAAAGTTACTAACATTTACCTTTTTTGTCTTTTGTGACATAGCAAAGCATAATAGCTTTATTTAATGTTAAGCAAATTTTAATTTTGAATGAACTGTATTTTTAAGTACAAGATTACGCAGAGTTAAAAAAATGTTAAGGGCTTCCTTATTTAGAAAAAATCTAAATACTTTCCAATAGCGTTTAACGATTGTTAAAAATCAGCCGGAATTGTATTTTTGCCGTAATTATATCAGAATGCTAGACGAAACAAGAGTACAATAATATCGAAATGATACATAAATTTTTGAATGTTAGGGTTTTAGCCACATTAGGTTTAATGTTTTGCGCCCTGCTCGCCTTTTCAGCTCCTAATGCAAAAAGTGGAGAAGCTTTATTCAAAGGGAACTGTGCCACTTGTCATAACAAAAATATGAAGGCCGATATGACGGGTCCTGCACTCGGTGGAGTGGAGGAACGTTGGGAAGGCCGCGAAGAAGTTCTCTATAATTGGATACGTAATTCAGGGCAGGTAATTGCTTCTGGAGATGCTTATGCTGTGAAACTGTTTAATGACTGGAATAAGTCAGTTATGCAGGGCTTCCCAAATCTGACCAATGAGAATATTGACGATATCCTGTTGTATGTAAATAATGTTTACACAGTAGGATGTGCAGAAGCACCATGTGATACTGGTACTGGTGATGTTGCTGTAAATGGAACAGGAGGAGGAAGCAGTAATAAATGGATATACGCTGTACTCTTCGGTATCCTTGCCTTACTCGCTCTTGTACTAACTCGTATTACATCCAACCTGAACCACTTAGCAGATGTAAAAGCCGGTACAGCAGCACCACGTCGCACGTTGACAGATGTGTTGACAAGCAAAAAAATAGTCACCTTTGTGATCTTCGCTTTAGTTGTACTTGGAGGTTTTACTACAATAAACAATGCCATCAGCTTTGGACGTCAGCAAGACTATGCGCCTGAGCAGCCTATCAAATTCTCCCACGAATTACATGCTGGTATCAATAAAATAGATTGCCAATATTGTCATGATGGAGCAAGACGCAGTAAGCATGCAGTTATTCCTGCATTGAATACTTGTATGAATTGCCACAAGGCTATTAATGCCGGTCCTGAACATGGTAAAGGAGAAATTGCAAAAATATATGCAGCCTCTGGTTTCGATCCAATTTCTGGTACATATTACAGTGAAGATATTAGCAAAGACACTATATTGCATAATATGGAAACTTGGTTAGCTGAGAAATATCTGGATAAAGATGGTAATGAAATCACGATCAAGCCAAAAGACGCTGAAGCACAATTTGCCAGTGCCAAGCAATATGTAGGTACACCTATCGAGTGGGTAAGAATTCACAACCTGCCAGATCATGCCTACTTCAATCACGCTCAGCACGTAGTGGCAGGCGGTGTTGAATGTCAAACTTGCCACGGACCAGTAGAGGAAATGGCAGTACTAAAACAATATGCTCCATTATCTATGGGCTGGTGTGTGAATTGTCACCGCCAAACAGAAGTAAAATTTGCAGAAAATCCATATTACGAGACTTTCGAGAAATACCATGAAGACTTGAAGTCAGGTAAAATGGAAAAAGTAACTGTAGAAGATATAGGTGGTCTGGAATGTCAGAAATGCCACTACTAAATTGCGATTCATCGCAATTTGAAAAATCCAAAAGGGAAAAAACAAATCCCAGGCGAAAAACAGTTTTGGAATTTGTAATTTTCAGTTTTGGAATTTAAATGAATCAACATTCTCATAATATAACATGAAACAAGACAATAAAGTCTGGGGAGGCGTCGAAGAACTGAACAACGACGCAGCGTTTCAAAGGAGCCAGGAACAAGAGTTCGTAGACAAAACACTTGTAGATGGTCTTGCCGATGAAAACAGCCTAAAAACAGCACGTGCGAATAGACGTGATTTCTTAAAGTATCTCGGTTTCGGATTGGGAGCCGCTACTGTAGCTGCCAGTTGTGAGATACCTGTGAAAAAAGCTATTCCTTACACAGTCAAGCCTGATGCTATTGTTCCTGGTGTAGCCACTTACTACGCTAGTAGCTTCGTGAAAGGTGGAGACTATTGTTCGGTTTTAGTAAAAACACGTGAAGGTCGCCCGATCAAGATCGAAGGAAACTCGATGTCCAGCATTACCAGAGGAGGTACCTCTGCTCGTGCACAGGCTTCAGTTTTATCGTTATATGATATGAACCGCCTTAGAGAACCAAGAGGAACAGACGGTAAAGATATTAGCTGGAATCAGTTAGATGAAGCTGTCATTGCAAAGCTAAAAAGTAGCAACGGAATCAAGATCGTTTCTCATACAGAAATGAGTCCTTCTGTAAAAGCAGCTATAGAAGCTTTCAAAGCAACTTATCCGAACGCAACACATATTCAATATGATCCGGTTTCTGCTTCAGGTTTACTGGATGCGAATGAAGATTCCTTTGGCAAACGTGTCGTTCCTGGTTATGATTTCAGTAAGGCTAATGTTATTGTAAGCTTCGGTGCTGATTTCCTTGGAACCTGGATTTCACCTGTTGAATATGCTGCTGATTATGTCAAGAATCGTCGAATTGATAAAGTAGATGACGCTAAAATGTCTCAACACTATCACTTTGAAAATGGGATGTCGCTGACAGGTTCTAATGCAGATAATCGTGTACTTATCAAACCATCTGAGCGTGCTGCTGCTATCGCTGCTTTATGTAATGCAGTCGGAGTTACAGTCAGCACACCAGGTAAAGTAAATCCAAAAGCACAGAAAGCCATTGCTCAGATTGCTAGAGAGTTATTGGCTAATGAGGGCGCTTCCTTGGTTGTTTGTGGTTCTAATGATAAGAATGAGCAGGTATTAATCAATGCAATCAATGCAAAACTTGGAAACTACGGTACAACAATTGACTTAGGTAGTTATTCCAATCAGCGCCAGGGAGATGACAAAGCCATGAAGGGTTTTGTAGATAATATGAGAGGAACGGATGCTGTTATCATCATGGGCGCAAATCCTGCTTTCGATTTGCCTTATGCTGAGAAATTTGTTGCCTCATTTAAAAATATTCCATTGAGAATTTCTTTCAATGGTACTAATGATGAAACTACTGCTTTATGTAACTATGTAGCACCAGACCACCATGTATTGGAGTCTTGGGGAGACGTAGAACCTAGAGCTGGAAAATATTCCTTGATTCAGCCAACAATTTCTCCACTGTTCAATACACGTGCAGCAGGAGAAACCTTACTAACCTGGGCTGGTAGTGAATTATTGAATAAAGATGCCGAACAGCCTTATTATGAGTTTGTAAAAGCACAGTGGGAATCTACAGCATTCAGTGCGCAAAGCGAATATGCTCGTTTCCAGACCTTCTGGGATGCATCATTACATAATGGAGTATTTGAAACAACACCATCTGCTGCTTCAGTCAGTTTTGGAGGCGATACTGCTACTGCTGCTGCTGCACTAAGCAAACCATCTAGTGCCGGAATAGAATTCAGTATTGAAGAATCCATTGCCATCGGTGGTGGTCAGTATGCTGATAATCCATGGTTATTAGAAATGCCTGATCCAGTTACTCGTGTGGTTTGGGAGAATGTTGTTTGTGTGCCGGTTAAGTTTGATGGTATCAATAAATATATCGGAGGCTTTGAGGGCAATGAATTGAAAAACGGCGATTTAGTTGAAGTAGAAATCAATGGTAAAAAACACAAATTACCAGTTGTTCTTCAATTTGGTCAAATGCCTGGTACAGCTACAATACAATTGGGCTGGGGACGTAAGAAGGCAGGAGCAGGCAGTGAATATGGATCTGATCTATATCCAAGTTTGAGAACAAATGCCGCAGGCAATACACTATACAACGGAACAGGAACGATCTCTACAAAGCTAAGTAAGGATAAAAACTTTGCCAGCGTTCAGTTGCACCATACAATGGGACTGAAAGGTATGGGAGAAGAGGAAGGAGAGGTTATTAATGTAGATGAGAAAGTATTGGGTTATAAAGGTTTCCAGGGGTCATTGACGGAACGTTCTGTTATCAATCAGACCAATCTGCCAAGCCTGAAGAAATTTATCTATGGTGACGATTCAGCCAAGCCAAAGAAAAAAGGTTTATTGGCTAAGAGAGAAAAGTTCGAGAAAGAACTAAATCAGCAAACACTATACCCATACGAAAAATACCAGGAAGAATACTATTCTCAAGGACATCACTGGGGCATGTCTGTTGACTTGAATGCCTGTACGGGATGTGGCGCATGTACAGTGGCGTGTATGGCAGAAAATAATGTTCCAGTTGTCGGAAGAAAAGAAGTACGCAGAGTTCATGAAATGGCTTGGTTGCGTATTGATCGCTACTACTTCGGGGATGCTGAAAACCCAAATACAGTTTATCAGCCGATGATGTGCCAACACTGTGATAATGCTCCTTGTGAGAATGTTTGTCCGGTAGCTGCAACAAACCATAGTTCGGAAGGACTGAACCAAATGACTTATAATCGTTGTATCGGTACACGTTATTGTGCCAACAACTGTCCTTATAAAGTACGTCGTTTCAACTGGTTGGATTATAATCAGGCAGACTTATTTCCATGGAATGAAAGTAAGCTTGATGCTGATAAAGGAGGAACTACCATGTATATGGCTGATGACCTGACCAGAATGGTATTGAATCCTGATGTAACTGTTCGCTCTCGTGGTGTCATTGAAAAATGTAGCTTCTGCGTACAACGTATTCAGGAAGCCAAATTGACTGCCAAGAAAGAACAGCGTAGATTAAAAGATGGCGATGTTATTTCAGCATGCCAGTCAGCTTGTCCTACAGGAGCTATAGTGTTCGGTGACATGAACGACAAAGAATCTAAAGTTGCTAAAGGGCTTGAAAATAAGCGTAACTACTTCGTATTAGAAGAGGTAAACACACGTGCATCTGTTGGTTATCTGACTAAAGTAACGAACAAGAACACAAAGCTTGACGCTTAAACATTCCCAGGAAACGAGAAAGAATATTTTTAGATAAATAATAAATAAATACAATGCATCATCCGGTCATATCACCAGTTAGGGAGCCGTTAGTGCAGGGACGAAAATCCTATCACCAAATTACGGAGGATATCTGTGCGCCTACGGAAAAAGCGCCTAATCTAGCCTGGACGGCTGGTTTCCTTCTATCTGTTGCTATTGCGGCATTTGGGGTAGCTTGTATCCTGCTGACCATTTGGAACGGTATCGGTGAATGGAATTTGAACAGAACAATTGGTTGGGGATGGGATATTACCAACTTCGTTTGGTGGATCGGTATCGGCCATGCTGGTACACTGATCTCAGCTATCCTATTGTTATTCAGGCAGAAATGGCGTACAGGTGTAAACCGTGCTGCCGAAGCAATGACCATCTTTGCGGTCATCTGTGCTGGTCTGTTTCCATTAATTCACATGGGACGTATCTGGTTGGCTTTCTTCATCTTCCCGTATCCGAATACACGTGGTCCTTTATGGGTGAACTTCAATTCCCCGCTATTATGGGACGTATTCGCAATCAGTACTTATTTCACAGTATCCCTATTGTTCTGGTATACTGGCCTTGTACCTGATTTTGCAACCGTTCGTGATCGTGCGAAGGGGGTTCGCAAGAAAATCTACTCTGTATTGGCAATGGGATGGACAGGTGCAGCAAAACACTGGCAGCGTCATGAATCGCTGTCATTGGTATTGGCAGGTCTTGCAACACCACTTGTACTTTCTGTACACACGATTGTAAGTTTTGACTTCGCCACTTCAGTGATTCCTGGATGGCATACCACTATCTTCCCACCTTACTTCGTAGCAGGAGCTATCTTCTCTGGTTTTGCAATGGTATTGACTTTGATGATTATTACCAGAAAAGTACTCGGACTCGAAGAATACATTACGGTAGGGCATATTGAATCAATGAATAAAATTATCGTACTGACGGGCTCTATCGTTGGTGTGGCTTACTTGACTGAGCTTTTCATTGCCTGGTATTCTGGTTATATTTATGAGCAGTTTGCTTTTTATAACAGAGCCTTGGGGCCTTACTGGTGGTCTTATTTTGGTATGATGACTTGTAACGTGATTTCTCCACAGTTCTTCTGGTCTAAGAAATTACGTCGGAATATCGCCTTCACATTTGTACTTTCTATTTTTATCAACTTAGGTATGTGGTTCGAGCGTTTCGTGATTATCGTTACTTCTCTACACCGTGATTACCTGCCTTCAAGTTGGTCAATGTATGCCCCGACATGGGTTGAGGTTGGAATTTTTGTAGGTACAATCGGTATCTTCTTCGTATTATTCCTGATTTTTGTAAGGGTGGCACCTGTTGTAGCTATTGCAGAGATCAAGCATGTATTGAGGAGTTCCGGCGATCAGTACACTGGCTACGATGCTGATCCAAAATATAAAGAATATTATGAGTCTGTGAAATCTGGCGAGCATGCCGCTTCACACGACCAGCATTAATATAAAACTCAAATACAAACTCAAATAGGCTTAATTGAGTTTGTCCTGATATTATCGGGAGAATTTTAATTTAAAGAAAATGAGCAAAAAAGTATTATACGGCTTATACAATGATGAAGAGACTCTGTTCAGTGCCATTACTAAGGCAAAACAGTCAGGCTTGGACATCATGGATGTATATACACCTTTCCCAGTACACGGGCTTGATGATGTAATGGAGCTTTCGGAGTCTCGTTTGCATATAGCAGGTTTCGTATATGGTGCTTTAGGCACATTAACTGCCCTGGGAGTAATGACATGGGTATTTACTCGTGACTGGCCGATCATATTTGGGGGTAAACCATATTTCTCCTTCCCAGCTTTTGTACCGATTACATTTGAGTTGACGGTATTATTTGCTGCGGTAGGCATGGTGTTGTCCTTTTATATTGTTTGTGGATTAGGACCATTTGCTGCCAATAATCCTGTATTGGATGATCGAATTACAGATGATAAATTCTGTATTGCTTTTGATACAACAGGCATGTCGCAAATTGACCTTGAAAAATATTCCAGCTTCTTCGATAATACCGGAGTGGCAGAAGTAAATACTAAAATAATTTAAGTCGTATCGCTTATTAATAGATAGACTTCACGATTTTAATATAATGAAGAACTTAAAAAACTACATAACAGGGTCTTTGATGTTACTTGCTGTAGCATTAATGATTTCCGGTTGTAGCCAGGCAGATGGCAATAGTCCGGGACATGAGTATATGCCTGATATGGCACACTCTATTGCTTATGAAGCAATGACCTATAATTACTACGAGCCAAATACATGGGGAAGCAAGGAAGAAGTAATGAAATACTCAGTCCCTCGCAAACCTGTTGCCGGGACTATACCAAGAGGTTATGCAGGTGTTGCTTTTGCAACGAATGACGATGCTCGTGCGAAAGCTATGAGCAACCTCGGTGGAGCTGCCAGTGGCTCAGTACCTTATTATTATAAAGACACTGAAGAGGATCGTACTGCGGCAACCGCTGATCCTGATTTGACCAATCCTTTTCCTATTACTGAAAAAGGTTTAACTAAAGGTAAAGAGTTGTATAAGATCAATTGTGCCATTTGTCATGGTGAAAAAGGAGAAGCCAATGGGCATATTGTTGAAACAGGGGTTTATCCGGCTGTTCCGACAAGCTATCTCGATGAAGGATTTATTACTTCAGGAGATGGTCGCTATTATCATGCGATTATGTATGGTAAAAATATGATGGGCTCTTACAAAGATAAGCTCAGTTATGAAGAAAGATGGCAGGTGATACATTACATTCGTTCTTTACAGGCTAAATCTCAGGGACGTGAATACTTACCTGTAGCTGCACCTGTAGTTAATGAAGCACCAAAAGATCTTTCAGCTAGTTTCACAGAAATGATCAAAGCAGGAACCGGTTCTATTTCTTTAAATAATGTACAATTCAGAACAGGTTCAGCTAATTTGAAAGAGAGTTCTTTCGATGAATTAAATGGTTTGTCGAGTATTTTAAATGAGAATACTGGTATCAAACTCAGAATCGGCGGACATACAGATAATGTTGGTAATGCAACTAACAATAAATCGTTATCTGAAAAACGTGCTGCTGCTGTGTTGAACTACCTGACAGGTAAGGGAGTTGCAGCAGATCGACTAGAAGCTGTAGGATACGGTGCAGATAAGCCCGTTGACACTAATGACACAGCTGATGGTAGAGCTAAAAATCGCAGAACAGAAGTAGAAATTATTAAATAAAAGAATTTGCAGATTATTAATCTGCACATCTGATATAAATCATGGAACAACAGTTCACATTTACCGGCAAACAAAAAACTTTTTTCCTGGGCTTGATGGCACTGGGAGCTATTTGCCTTGCCTTAACATATCTCGGAGATACAACGCCACATCATGAGCGTTTCTGGACTAATTTCTTACACAATAGTGTGTTCTTTACTGGTATATCTTTTATTGGTTTATACTGGTTAGCGGCACATACTATTGGGTATTCGGGCTGGCACATTGGTTTCAAACGTGTGGTTGAAGCTATGACACTATTTTTGCCAATAGGCTTATTACTGCTATTGGTGATGATCGTAGGTCTATATGGAGGTTTTCATCATTTATACCATTGGGCTGCTGATGGTATTACTGATCCGAATAGTGCCAATTATGATAAAATTATTGCTGGGAAATCAGCTTTATTGAATAAAGGTACATATACTGGAGTAACAGTTATTGTACTGCTTGTCTGGGCTGCTATTGCCTGGATGATGCGTCGTCATTCTCTGGCTGAAGACAAAGAAGGAGGGCTGAAACGCTATAAGAGTATGAAACTGTGGGCAGCAGTTCTCTTACCTGTAGGTGCCTTCAGTAGTGCTTTCTGTATTTGGTTATGGATCATGTCTATTGATTCTCACTGGTACAGTACTATGTTTGCCTGGTATACTTCAGCAAGCTGGTTGGTATCTGCAATGTGTATACTGACACTAATCATTATTTATCTGCGTAGTCAGGGCTATATGGGGCATTTGAATAAGCATCACTTGCATGATTTGGGTAAGTATGTATTCGCTTTTAGTATTTTCTGGACTTATGTTTGGTTCTCACAATTCATGTTGATCTGGTATGCTAACGTTGGTGAAGAAACTGTATATTTTAATAATAGAATGAAACATTTTCCAGTGTTATTCTATGGAAATATTATTATAAACTTCCTGTTACCATTCTTTGTCTTGATGCGTAATACTACAAAGTGGAAGGTAGGTTCTTTAACCTTCATTTGTATTTTTGTATTGTTTGGGCATTGGCTTGATTTTTTCCAAATGATCAAACCAAGTATATGGGCTGGATTAAAGCATCATGCACACGAAGCAGGACATCATGGCGCAGAAATCTCTGATTTCATGATGGGCTTCCATTTTCCTGGACTATTGGAGGTCGGTACATTTTTAGGATTTTTGGGTTTATTCTTGTACTTCGTTTTTGCACAGATGGCGAAAGCGTCATTGGTGCCAGTAAACGATCCATATTTGTACGAGAGTTTACACCACCATGCCTAATGAATGGCAAAACAGTGGCAAGATTCAATATTGTTACTGTTGTTTAGATTAAGAATTGAAAACTATATTGTTTTAAAATAAATTAATTCTCAGTTATGGGATGGATGATATTAGGAAGCGTTGCATTAGTTGCAATCATCCTTATTCAAATCGGTAGAATCAATGAGTTAGCTGCAAAAATTCGAGGAGAAGAAGAAGCGCAGTTTCGTTCTAGCACCCTTAATGCAGGTCTTGGGATGGTGTTCATGATAGGATTTCTGATTTTTGTTTTTGCTACTTTTATGTACTACAAGAATAGTATGCTCGGATACGGACCGCATGAAGCCGCATCTGAACATGGGAAATGGATAGATAGTATATTTAATGTCACAATGATAATTACCGTTATTGTTTTTGTCATTACGCATATTCTATTATTTTGGTATACTTGGAAGTATCGTGAGCGTCCGGGGCATCAGGCAACTTTTTACCCACACAATAACACATTGGAAATGGTGTGGATGGGGGTTCCTGCTATTGTGATGACTTTTTTAGTTATTAGTGGTTTGAGTGTGTGGAACAAGACGATGAAAGATTATGGTGAAGATTGGACGCCTGTAAGTGGACTGAGTACAATAGAAGATAATCAATATATAGAGGTAGAAGGAACTGGACTGCAGTGGCAGTGGATTCTTCGCCATCCTGGAAAAGACGGAAAGCTAGGCACAAAATATTATAAAGAAATTAAACCTGGTATCAATCCATTAGGACAGATTTGGGAAGACGAAAAAAATCTTGACGATATTCACCCTGATACATTGGTATTACCAGTAAATGTGCCTGTACGTGTACGTATTACAGCAATGGATGTACTACACAATTTTTACCTGCCACATTTCAGAGTAAAAATGGATGCTGTGCCTGGACTACCTACGTATTTTACCTTCAAACCTGAAGTAACTACAGAGCAATATCGTGAAAGACTAGGTGCTTTGGATAGCAAAGGAAATCCTAAATACCCAGAGTGGCACCAGCCTGCTGATCCAGAAGCCCCCAAAGGGCCAAAACGGTATGAAACTTTTAACTATGAACTTGCTTGTGCAGAACTTTGTGGAAAGGGGCATTTTAGTATGCGTCGTTTCGTGAAAATTGTAGAGCAGGATGAGTATATTGCCTGGATGGCAAGACAGAAGTCCTACTATATGACAAATGTAAAAGGGACAGAAGAAGATGTAAATAAAGGTGTTCTTTCTGAAAAGACTATTGAGGTCGAAGTAGGACAAGAAGACATGACGAATACAGAGAAAGCTACTGAAGTTAAATCTTCAGAAGCTATCTAATTTTTTTTGAAATCATATTTTTGATTAAATATAACTGCTCTATATTATGGCAAATATAGATATCATTAAGCAAGACGATCTGGCACACGGACATGACGATCACCACGGACACGATGATCATCACGATCATCATGGGGATAAGTACCAGTCGAATTTTATTACTACGTACATTTTTACCACCGATCATAAAACAATCGCAAAACAGTTCCTGATAACAGGTATGTTTTGGGCGATTATCGGTGCTTTGATGTCCTTGGTTTTCCGTCTACAATTAGGTTTCCCGGAAGAAAACATGATTTGGCTGAAGCCAATTCTTGGTAAATGGATCACAGTGGCCGACGGAGTAGGTACATTAGCACCAGATTTTTATTATGCATTGGTAACGATGCACGGTACCATCATGGTATTCTTTGTATTAACTGCTGGTTTGAGTGGAACATTCAGTAATTTGTTGATTCCATTGCAAATCGGTGCCAGAGATATGGCATCAGGATTCTTGAACATGTTATCATACTGG
>JAHDFX010000043.1:31643-34806 GCA_020627965.1 Saprospiraceae bacterium
TAGCTGGTGCGGTAATGTTCGCTTCATTATTCTTAAGTACTGGCCCTTTTGCTGGTGGTTGGACGGCTTATCCACCATTAAGTGCTTTGCCGCAGGCAATGTCGGGTTCAGGAGCAGGTATGACACTTTGGAGTGTTAGTTTGGTCTTCTTCGTAGTTTCAGTACTGCTGGGAGGTATGAACTATATTACAACGGTATTGAACCTACGTACTAAGGGTATGACTATGTGGCGTTTGCCATTAACGATATGGGCATTTCTGGTAACAGCGATTTTGGGACTATTGTCTTTCCCTGTATTAGTATCTGCCATATTCCTGTTGATTTTTGATCGTAGTTTAGGAACTAGTTTCTTTTTAAGCGATATATTTATACAAGGTGAGGCTTTAGCGAATGTAGGAGGAAGTCCTATTCTTTACCAGCATTTGTTTTGGTTCCTTGGACACCCTGAGGTATATATTATCATTGTACCTGCTTTCGGTATTGTTTCCGAAGTAATGTCGGTGCATGCCCGTAAGCCGATATTCGGTTATAAGGCGATGGTATTATCTATCCTGGCGATTGCGATTCTTGCATTTATTGTATGGGCACACCACATGTTTATGTCTGGTGTAAATCCATTCATTGCTAATATTTTCGTACTATTTACATTAATTATTGCAGTACCTTCTGCGGTAAAAGTATTCAACTGGATTGCCACACTTTGGGGCGGTAATATACGATTCAATACAGCGATGCTATTCTCAATAGGATTTGTATCGATGTTTATTTCTGGAGGTCTGACAGGTATCTTTTTGGGTAATTCAGCTATTGATATCCAATTACATGATACTTACTTTGTTGTGGCACACTTCCATATTGTGATGGGTATTGCAGCTTTCTTTGGTATGTATGCTGGAGTATATCATTGGTTCCCTCGTATGTACGGACGTTTTATGAACGAAACGCTTGGTAAGATTCATTTCTGGGGTACAATCATTGGTGCGTATGCGATTTTCTGGCCGATGCACTATCTGGGTATGGCTGGTGTTCCTCGTCGTTATTATCAGTTTGGTAACTTTGAAACTTTCGCACACTTTGCTGATATGAATAAATTTATCACAATTGCTGCGATCATTGTATTTTCGTTACAAGTATTGATGGTAATCAATTTCTTCTACAGCATATGGTATGGTAGAAAACAGACGAAATTGAATCCTTATGATGCCAACACACTTGAGTGGACAGCGCCAATTAACACAGGACACGGTAACTGGCCTGGAGAAATTCCGCATGTACACCGTTGGGCTTATGATTATTCAAAAGGTGGCAGAAATATTTCCCAAACTGAGCCATTAGCTGATGGCGAGCAGGATATGGGAAATGATCATCATTAATAGTGAAAAAAGGTTGAAATAATAATAAAATTGTCAACAAACACAATAACAACAAGTACTGGTAGTTTTCTGGGGCAGAAAATAAAAGACTATGGTCTCTTATTTAAGTTTCGCTTATCATTGACAGTGGTTTTCTCGGCAGCAATGGGGTTTCTTCTTGCTATGGGAGGTACCATAGATTGGGCGGGTTTAGGGCTATTGTGTTTAGGTGGTTTTTTACTGACAGGTGCTTCTAATGCATTGAATCAGGTACTGGAAAAAGACTACGACAAATTAATGGCACGTACTGCCGACCGCCCACTGGCAACAGGCAGGATGAGTGTTTCAGAAGCAGTTCTGGTAGCAGGACTGAGCAGTGTTACTGCATTGGTCATATTTGCGATTTGCTTTAATCCTTTGACGGCGTTTATTGGCTCTCTTTCTTTAATTAGTTATGCCTTTATATACACGCCAATGAAAAGAGTTTCACCCGTGGCGGTGTTCATCGGAGCATTTCCTGGTGCCTTACCTCCTATGATAGGATGGATCGCAGTAACAGGTACGATGGGCGTTGAAGCGATTGCTTTATTTGCGATACAGTTTATCTGGCAATTACCTCATTTCTGGGCAATCGGCTGGGTAGCTTACGACGATTATTTGAAAGGAGGATATAAATTACTTCCCTCAGATGGAGGAAGAGATAGAAATACAGCATTACAATGTGTGGCATATGCCATACTGCTTATCCCCGTTTCTTTGTTGCCCTATTTATTGGGGTTAACAGGTACGGTATCAGCTATTTTGCTGCTTATTATTGGCTCATTATTCGCCTATACGACGATCAATTTGTACAGAAAGTGTGATAAGAAAGCTGCGCTGACAGTCATGTTCAGTTCATTTGTTTATCTGCCACTGGCTCTGCTCTTGATGGTCATTGATAAAATATAATTCGTTATGGCTTATATTTTGGATCAAACACACGAGGAACGCATAAGGCGTTATAGTTCTCAACGTTATGGCTTGTATCTTGCCATAGTTGGTATGATTATGTTGTTTGCAGCCATGGCTAGTGCTTATATAGTGCGTCGCTCGGCTGGAAATTGGCTGGAATTTGAACTACCCTCTATATTTTTTACCAATACATTGGTAATTATACTGAGTAGTATTACATTGCATCTTTCCTGGACTTTTTTCAAAAAAGGGGAAAAGTTTATTTATCAGTCATTGCTCTGTATTACCTTTGTGTTGGGAATTGCTTTTGTGGTGTTGCAATATCAGGGCTGGCTACAGATGACAGAAGCAGGATTGTACTTGCAGGTTAATCCTTCAGCATCTTTCATCTACGTGATTAGCGGATTACATGCTGCACACCTCATCGGCGGAATAGGAACTTTGATCGTTGCTTTGGCACATGCTTTTAAGTTAAAATTCAAAGTCTCTGAATTACGCAAACATCGGTTTGAACTGGTGTTGATATATTGGCATTTTCTTGGAGTACTCTGGTTGTTTTTACTAGTGTTCTTCATGTATGTATAAAAATAAACATTGTTGGTGAGTAAATTTTAAAACCAACAGAAACTTAAGTTATAAGAAATGGCTTCTGAAACAATGGAACATCAATCAAATGCAGAACTGTGGGGTGGCGGAAAATCACCTTTCGGTGCCAGCTATGGTAAATTGATGATGTGGTACTTTCTTTTATCCGATGCATTCACTTTTGCCGGATTCCTAATTGCCTATGGTGCTTTGAGATTCAGTGTACCATCTTGGCCGCTACCTGATTTTGTATTTAGTCTGTTCCCCTTTGCAGG
>JAHDFX010000301.1 GCA_020627965.1 Saprospiraceae bacterium
AAAGGCAAAGGAAGCGTAGTTCAGGAAGTTGTTTCTTATAGAGAAGAAGCATTTTGGGATAATAATGTTCCTGTACACAAAGCTGCTAGTGGTTGGGAATATGTGCGTACGCCCGACGAACGATTTGACAATTTGCCAGACTATCCATATGCGGCAAATTATATTGAAATTAATGGATTGAGGATGCACTATTTAGACGAAGGAAACAAAGATGGTGAAATCATCCTGATGCTGCACGGTCAGCCTACCTGGTCTTTTTTATATCGAAAAATGATAAAGATATTATCTGCAAAGGGCTATCGTTGTATTGCGCCTGATATGATCGGTATGGGAAAATCGGATAAACCCATTAAAGAACAATACCACACTTATGACCAACATTGTAAGGATACTTTGGCTTTTATAGAAGCATTGAAATTAAGAAAAGTTACCGTTTTTATGCAAGATTGGGGGAGTGTGATCGGTCTTCGACTGGTCGGTGAAAATCCTGATATATTTACAAGAGTAGTACTGGCAAACGGTGACCTCCACAGCCTGACAGAAAAAACCAATCCTTTTTATATTCCGAACCCTTTAGCGGTCAATCCCAAAGTCAAGGGTTTGAAAGCTGCCCTTGCCAAACATGCTTTAACAGGCACTAAAAACTGGTTTCAAGCCTGGATTATATTTTCCCTGACGAACACGAATAACTTTGTAGGTGAATTGATGCAATTTGCTACTGAAAATGAACTAAGTAATGCTGAACTTTCGGCTTATGAAGCACCCTTCCCTTCTTTTATCTATATGGCTGGACCAAGAACTTTACCGTCTATGGTGGCTGGCATCAGAGGTCAGCAATTAGCAGCTTTAGAGAACTTAAAACATTTTGAAAAGCCTTTCTTGTCTTTAATCGGTTTGAAAGACCGTCTGCTTGGTCGCCCTTCCATTCAAATGAGATGGATCGATCATGTACCCGGAGCAAAAGGACAGCAACACGAACAATATGAAGATGCCAATCACTTTATTCAGGAAGATATTGGTGAAGCTATGGGAGATAAAGTGCATCAGTTTATTCTTGATAATTAATGAATTTAAACATATTTTAGAGACGTTTTGATATTAATCTTGAAAGTATATCTTTGCGCAAGTTTTTGAACACCGAATGATTATTATTAGAAAAGAAGAATTATGAATCGAATTTTATGTAAAACCTATCTGGTTTTTATTGTGCTGTTCTGTGGAAGTCTATTGGCAACAACAGTAAAAGCTCAAGGCACAGAAACCTGTGTGGGTGCCCCGAATATTGCTAATATTACGGAATCGGGAAGCCTGACAGGAGCAGTTGATGAAGGAGCTTTATCAAGTAATCCGGGATGTGGGAACGGAACCAATGTCAGAACTTGTACAGGAGGTTTTTCTCCTTCTTCCAATTATGAAGACATTTGGTACACCATTGATAATTCTGGTGGAGCCGGAGAAATCACCGTCAATATAAACGGACTGACTGGTGCAGAAGAAGTTATCCTGTTTTTATATGATGGTGGCTGCACCAATGGAGATATGCTGGAGCATGGCAACACCATGAACTCTGTAACAGATAATCCAACAGGCTCACCATTTCAGGGTAATTGTGCAGTATTTGACTCAGGTAATACTTCTTTTGAATTTACCAACCTTGCCAGTATTAGTGATATAAAGGTTCGGGTAATGCCCTATGTCAATGCATCTGATTGTACAGGCTTAGTCAATGCCTCGGCCTTTACCATTAATGCAGTTGTACCGCAGCCTAACGATGTATGTGCTAATGCAACGAATATCACAGTCAATAATTTAATTGATACGGGTATCACAACGACTAATAATATTGGTTCTTCTACTGATGAAAATAATTCAATAGACTGTACTGCTGCTGCTGTTACTGCGGGTGATGTGTGGTATGAAGTACTCTACCCGGATGTACCTTCGGTCATTCAGGATTTTTATACAGAACTGTCACTTACAGGAACGGCAGGAGAAACAGTTAGAGTAATTGTTTACGATGTAACTTCTGCCTGCGGTAGTGCAGGTGATATTGCAGATGTTGATTATTGCGAAGATATTACCCTTACAGGAGGGACGGATATTACTACCATCGGAGATATAGCATCTTCTGATGGATTTAGTCGATATGTTCAGATTATCCCTGTGGGAAGTGTAGGAGATGTAACGGTTTCAGCTACTGTTGTCAATGAAAATAATGCCTGTAGTCATTTCCAAAATTCTTTGCCAGGTTATGATATAACAGGCGCACAACCAGTTGATTTTAATTATTCTACAGACTCAGGTGCCGATCCGCTTACCGCAGGAAATGATCTTTGGTATCAGTTTAGTCCTACGACCGGAAGTGATGGTTTTAATACTATTTATTCTACTTCAGCAGATATAATCGTATCAGGTCTAAATGCTGGTGAAGAAATTACTTTTATCCTTTATAAAGGAAATACGGTCAGTGCTAATAATTGCATAGACTTATCAGCGGACTATTTAAGTACAATAACAGTGGATGCTGATGGTACTGTAAACGAAGGCTTGAGCTGTCTGGATGAATGGCATGGCCCGGCAGATGGCGGCTATTTGCTGCGTATTGTTCAAACTGCGGGAGCTACAACTGCCAGTCCTACAGTTACTATCAGCCCTAATGCTCCTGGACCTTCTAATAATACTTGTGCTAATATTTGGGATGGATCTGGTGCGGCTATTGGCCCTAATGGAAATCCAAATTCAGATGTTGCGCATGACTGGAACCAATTTTTAATACTCAATGGTGAAACGGTAAGTGGAACTTTTGTGGGGGCTAATGATTGTGAAAATAGTGGCTTCTGTAATGCTGTTGATTATGCTGCAATTGAGGAAGTAAATGATAGAGATGCCTGGTATGTATTTACAGTACCCGATAATCAATGTGCTTCTTTAGGATTGACACAGTCTACAGTACTTTACAGCATGGATTTGACTTACGATGCAGGTAATGCTTTCAGAGACGGCATAATGTATGTATACTCCGATTGTGGCGATGGGAATCTTATAGATTGTAGTGCAGCACTAGACGGAGAAGGAGAAACTTGGACAGTGAATGGATTAACGCAGGGACAATCTTATCTCTTAAGAGTAAAACCCTGGGATATTAGTCAGACACCAACTGACTGGACATTTGACATTACAGTAAATGAAGGCGATCCTGCACCTTGTAATGATAATGCAGATAATGCAGAAGGTTTATTGGTCAATGCCTGTTCAAACTATGCTAGTCTTCCTACCTGGTCTGCGCAAGGCGCAACAGAATCAGCGCCGGTAGATGGTGCACCTGAGACGGATGTCTGGTTTTCTTTCACTGCTCCTGACCCCGCCAATGGCGGCACTTACACGACAGAAAAGAGCTGGGTAACTGTCTTTTTTGAAGCCGTTTCCGGCGAAACTTTATGGCTGGAATTATACAATACGCAAAGCACAGAAGGAGGAAGCCTGATGGAATATACTGCCAGTGGAGCTGGCGATCAGGCATTTGCTCAGTTTGGCAATCTGAACCCGGGACAAACCTACTGGCTTAGAATGTATCATAAGCAATTGGCGACGGTTGATGTACAATATAAAATAGAGATCACTACCGGAGCAGCTATTGAACCAGGAGTAGCCTGTGGACAGAATAGCCTTGCCAGTTTGAGCGAATGTAGCGGACCCTGTGCCGACCTGCGTGAGCAATGGTTTAAAATTGACCTGCCCGATAATACGCCTGGCAATAGTTATTGGATGATAGAAGTTATGGGATATGATGAATACCTTGATTTTGAATTGAGGTCAAAATATCTCATGGGCGTTAGCGATTATGTAGATTGTGATGGTACAGAAGGGGTAGGAGAGGGAAGTTGCGCCGATTTCGATCATCCCTGCTCATCGAGAATACTTGAACCAGCAGTTAGTATCAGTTCTACCACCCAACTTATGACCGGAGGAGACGGACTAACTACAGGACAATCCTGCGATGATGGTATGACGGCTTCACCAAATGAAGGGCGAGGAGTAAGAAGGGTGTACTTCAATATGAACGGTGCCGTAAGCGGGCAGAAAGATTATTATTATCTAAGGGTTTTTATGGACCCCAGTTCGCCAAACTATGCTACATCCGATGATGTTTTTATTTGTCAATTGAACTTCTTCGGACCTTATACCTCTCAGGCAGATGCAGAAGCAGGAGATGTACCTAATGGAGGAGATTGCCTGACACCTCTGGATTGTGCATCTGATAATGGAGAGTGGAATGACTAATGAAATATAAGTTTTAGTAGTCTGACCTTTATTTTTCATTTTAACCAGATGAACTGAGTACAGGACAAAACTCTACTTCCATAATATGCGTAGAAGACATGGCGTACTTAACAGCACGCAAATTAATTTTTAAAATATTTAGCTACCAATATGTCGTCCCTAACTGGACTGGGTTGTACATGCAGTCTCGTAGAGACAAAATATCGGTAGATTTTAATTATAGTGTTTATCCAGGTGTGCTGTTAGGTACAACATGTATTCTATGTCTATCTCAATTTTGCCCTGTATTCAGTCGTTTACTATGAAGCATTAATATTTTACTAGTCAATAAAAAATGAACAACAAGACATTATTCATCATATTCGCCCTCTTGCTCGGGGTATTTCTGTTGACACAATTGCTCGACTCTGATAAACGAACCAAAAGCTTCGACAATGAGCTGATTGCAGTAGATACTAGTAAGGTTAGTTCTATTTTACTGTATCCAAAAGTTGATAATTTTCAGGAAATTAAGCTGGAAAAAACAGGTTCTACATGGACGGTCAGTCAAAATGGAAAAAGCTATGCAGCAGATCAAAGCGCCATAGAAAGTATTATGCCCGGATTGGTGGAAACAAAGGTGAAGCGCCTGGTAGCCCGTTCAAAAGACAAGTGGGAGCAATATGAGGTGACTGATTCTCTGGGTACTCGTGTGAAAGTCTTGGGTGGTAGCAAAACACTGGCTGATTTTATGGTTGGTAAATTCAATTTCCAGCAGCAACCGCAAAGCATTACTTCCTTCGTGCGTCGCACAAAAGAAGATGATATTTTTGCTGTAGATGGCTTTCTAAGCATGACTTATAATCGTGGTTTAGATGCTTGGAGAAACAAGCTGTTCACCAACCTAAATCCAGATAATATTACCCGATTGACCTTTAATACACCAGAAGGTACACAGGTATTCCAGCAATTAGCCGGACAATGGTCTGCCGGTGATAAAACATTGGACTCACTAGGGATAGCTACATATCTGCGTACCTTCAAAAACCTGAAAGTCCAGCAATTTGGACAGGCAGTGGATACGCCCGCAAAATATACGCTCAACATTGAAGGCAACAATATGTCACCTGTTACTGTACAATGTTTTGCAGGAATAGAGGAAGGGCAATATATACTCAGTTCCAGTGCTGCACCAGGCATGTGGGCAGTCAGCGATGAAAACGGCTTTTATAAAAGAATTTTCAAAGACGGACTAAGCCTAAACTAAGAATGTTTCAAAATAGTCTTCAGATCAGCCGGAGAATAATTGACCGACTTGAGCGTCTTATTATCTGACTTTCTATAGACAAGATACAGACCGTCGGCTTCTTTATAATAGCTTTCTGTACCGTCTTTATCTTTATAATGTTGCATGGTAGCTTCTGCTTCTTCTATATTTTTGCAGGCTTTACTCATATTCGAGCGTTGTACTTCATTGAATAATTCTACGAATTTATCGCCCAATCCAAATTCTAATACTGCTCCCGACAATACATACTGAATATCACATAAAGCATCTGCTACTTCCACTAAATCGCCCTGTTGAATGGCTTCTTTTAGTTCTTCCAATTCTTCTGCTATAAGTGAGACTCTTAGCGCACAGCGTTCCGGGGCTGGAATAGCTGGTTCTGCTACAATAGGATGTCGAAATGTTTGATGAAATTCTGCTACCTGATTTAGGGAATCTATTTTATCCATTTTATTTAATTAAGAGTTCTTTAATCACGAATCACGAATCACGAATCACGAATCACGAATCACGAATCAACGAATCACGAATCAACGAATCAACGAATCAAC
>JAHDFX010000044.1 GCA_020627965.1 Saprospiraceae bacterium
CAAACAACTGATTATCAGTTAAATTTAAAATTTTATTTGGAGCTAAGTTTCCGTATTTTGTGCAAACACATACAGTTTGCTTTTTTTAAAATATGTTCAATTGGTCATTTTCTGTGAAATGTTTATCGTAAAAAACCTACTTTAACGGTTACATGATAAATGGTAAATGACCAATGATAAATATAAAATAAGTCATCCCTGTTCGCAGGCAATTATTATCAGCTCACATATCCGAGCTTACAAGTTGCCGTGAATGACGATTGCGATATGTATACATGTCAATGAACGATCTGTTTACAAAAATATACATTTAACTAGGATAAAACAAAAAAATCGATACGAAGTATTCTCAAATAGTTAGGCTTTTATACCCTTTAAAGTGTTCAGACTTCGTAGATTTGCGGGAAAATTCAACATATTGGAAATAGTTTACACAAAATGATGTATCAGGAATTACTGGAAAAGAAAAAAACAATAGCGGTTGTAGGATTAGGTTACGTGGGTTTACCGATTGCGCTAGAGTTTGCCAAACACTTCAAAGTCATTGGTTTTGACATCAAGGAAGACAGAGTCGAAATGATGAAAAACCATGTTGACCCTTCCAAAGAACTACCATCGGAAGCTTTTGATAATAAAGACATTACATTTACTGCAAATGCTGATGACCTTAAAACAGCTAACTTTTTTGTTGTGGCAGTTCCTACCCCTGTCGATAAGCATAAAGTTCCCAACTTAAAGCCGGTTTTGAGCGCTTCTAATATGATCGGGCAGGCTTTGAAGCCGGGCGACTATGTTATCTATGAATCTACGGTTTATCCGGGCTGTACGGAGGAAGATTGTATTCCTATTCTGGAAAAACAGTCGGGCTTAAAATTTGTCACAGATTTTAAAGTCGGTTATTCTCCTGAGCGTATTAATCCAGGTGATGCACAGAATACTATCGCGAATATTATCAAAATTGTATCGGGTTGTGATGATGAATCACTGGAAGAAATCGCTAAAACTTACGAAAAGATCATCATCCCTGGCGTTTATCGGGCTGAGTCTATCAAAGTAGCGGAGGCTGCTAAAGTGATTGAAAATACACAAAGAGACCTGAATATTTCTTTCGTTAATGAGCTGGCGATTATCTTTAGCAAAATGGGTATCAATACCCATGAGGTTATCAATGCTGCGGCTACCAAATGGAACTTTATTAAGTTGAAGCCGGGACTGGTTGGCGGTCATTGTATTGGCGTTGATCCTTATTACCTGACTTATAAATCCAAGCAATTGGGCTACGACCCACAAGTTATTCTTAGCGGTCGTCGTATCAATGACAGTATGCCACAATTCGTTGCCAAGAAGACTGTGCAACATATGATTAAGGAAGGCAAAGACCCGAAGGGCTCTAAGGTACTCGTGATGGGTATTACTTTCAAAGAAGATGTCAGTGATATTCGCAACTCGAAGGTAGCCGACCTGGTATTTGAACTGGAGCAATTTTCTGTCAAGGTAGACGTACATGATCCTCATGCTTCTACAGATGAAGTACATCACGAGTATGGTTTTCATCTGGTTGAGGAGATCGGTAAAGATTATGATGCAGTTATTGCGGCTGTCAACCATCAGGAATATAAAGACTTTAAGGAAGATTACTTTAAATCTATTATGACCGAGCCGCCTATTCTGGTGGATATAAAATCTATGTTCTACAAAAAGCTCAATAGCAAGGATATTGTATACTGGTCGCTTTGACGATACTTATTGACGGTACTTCGTATCGGGTTTTGGGTTTTAAAACGCATTAAAAGCATCAAAATAAAATCAACGTGTCGAAAATTCTGGTTACTGGGGGTTGCGGATTCATTGGTAGTCATACGATAGTTGATCTGCTGGATAATGGCTTTGAAGTCATTAATATTGATAGTAACATTCGTTCCAATGTTGGTGCATTAGCAGGCATCAAGGCAATTACTGGTGTTGAGGTTCCTCATTATAAGGTAGACTTATGTGACCTGTCAGCTACCCGTCAGGTATTTGAGGAACATCCTGACATTGATGGCATTGTTCACTTTGCTGCTTTCAAAGCTGTTGGCGAGTCGGTTCTTCATCCACTTTTATACTATAAAAACAATATCAATAGCCTGGCTAATATTCTGGAATGTGTACAGGAATTTGATGTCAGTCATTTCATATTTTCTTCTTCCTGTTCCATTTATGGAAATACAGACGAATTGCCCGTCACTGAGTCTACACCTATGCTAAAGGCTGAGTCGCCCTATGCACATACCAAGCAAATTGGCGAACAAATGATTGAAAGTCTTAGTACTGTTTGTCCTGCTACAGGTTTTGTGGCATTGCGGTATTTCAATCCGGCAGGCGCGCATCCTTCCACGCTTATTGGTGAAGCCTCCTTTGCCGCACCGACCAATCTGGTTCCCGTCATTACAGAAACGGCTTCCGGCAAAAGGGAGAAAATGATGGTTTTTGGTGATGATTATAATACAAGAGATGGTAGCTGTATCCGTGATTATATATACATTATGGACTTAGCCAATGCACATACCAAAGCGCTGCAATATCTACAAGATCAGAAAAATCAGAAAAATTTTGAGGTATTCAATCTTGGTATAGGCGAAGGTGCTACTGTTTTTGAAGCCATTAATGCCTTTGAAAAAGCTACAGGTTTGAGTCTGAATTACGAAGTTGCCCCACGTCGCCCAGGTGATGTAGAAGCCATTTATTCCAATTATATCTATGCCTCAAAAACACTAAACTGGACGCCTAAAGGAAGTATGGAAGACATCATGCGTACCGCCTGGCAATGGGAACAGAACCGCCCTGAATGGTCTTTTAAAGCGGGGTGATCTCTCAACTTCAGCACTTCACAAAGGCGTACATCAACACATCAATCAAACCCATGCTATTCAATCAGGAAATAAAAAATATAAACCGGCTTATTGAGATCACTCAGGTTTTGCTCAAATATGGTTTTGAAGACCTGGTTTCGCATACAAGACTGAAAGCACTGGTGCCTCGAAGCCAGCGTATTAGTTGGGAACCACAAAATAAGATTATTGAGAATTATACCCGTTCAGAACTGATACGGATGGTTTTTGAAGAATTGGGTCCTACTTTTGTCAAACTGGCTCAGGTATTGAGCAATCGCCCGGAACTGCCCCCCTCTTTGCTGCATGAATTTGAAAAACTTCAGAATAATGTTAAGCCATTCCCTTATGAAAAAGTAAAGGAAATTATTGAAACCGAAACAAAACAGCCATTGGACAGCCTGTTTACGCATTTCAGTAAACAACCCCTGGCTGCTGCCTCTATAGGACAAACCCATAAAGCCAAGCTTCAAAATGGAGCAGCCGTTGTCGTTAAGATACAGCGTCCGGGCATCAAGAAAGTCATTGAAACTGATTTGGCTATTTTAAAAATCATTGCCCGAAGGGGGCAAGGTTATCTCGATAAATTGGGCTTCACCAATGTGATGGAATTTATCGAAGAATTTGAAAAAACTATGATAAAAGAATTGCGGTACACCAATGAAGCCCGCAATATTCGGCAGTTTCGTAGTTTTTATAAAGACTATACCAATTTCTATATACCTGATGTCTATACCAAACATTCTACCGACAAAATTCTGGTACTTGAGTTCATCAAAGGCTGTAAGATTACAGACATTGCCCAGTTGGAAAAATGGGGACTGAAGCCTGAAGAAATTGCTGAGGCTGGCATGGACATTTATATGACCCAAATGTTTGAGTATGGCTATTTTCATGCTGACCCGCACCCTGGCAATATTCTGGTCAGGCAGGATGGTGTGATTTGTCTGATTGATTTTGGTATGGTAGGCAAACTCAGCAAACAGGATAAATATGCCTTTGCCGGTACACTCATCTCAATGGCGCGACAAGATGCCAGAGGCATGGCCAGTCATTTGCGGAAGCTGTCAAGATATGATGAGATCAGTAATCGAGCAGCTTTCGAGCACGACCTGAATGAAATTATTGAAGATTTTGCTACGCTGGATGTTAGTGAAATGAATATTGCAGAATTGGGAACACGTTTGCAGAAGATCGTGTATGATTATAAAATGAAAGTGCCTGGAAGTCTTTTCCTCATTTTGCGAGCTATGGCAATACTCGAAGGTATAGGTAAAATGATTCACCCAACATTCAATACTTATGAGTACCTTAAACCTTACGGCAAAAAGCTCCTCAGAGAACAATTCTCAACAGAAAACATTGCAGAAGAAGTCATATATAGAGCAACGCAACTAGATTCTTTTATAAGAAATGTGCCATTTGAGGTTCAGGAAATTTTGAGTAATATCAGAAAAGGTAAGCTAAATATAGACGTCAATCATCAAGGTTATCAGATGCTTGTCAAGCAATTTAACCGTACTGCCAACCGAATGATGCTGAGTCTTATTATTGTGGGTTTACTGGTTGCTTCTGCTATTTTAGCTAGTGGGAATGGTGATGAGTTGCCACAACTTAGTATAATAGGCTTTTCAATAGCCGCAGGACTTTCTGTATTTTTATGGGTAGGGAACTTCAGAAACAAAGTCTGAATATATCAATCCGGCTTCATCGGAATTTCTGCTATACTCAGCCAAAAGTTCACAATGACATTGATGGCACGATGAAAATCTTCATAATCAAGCGGCTTATGAACATATGAGTTTGCATGTAGTTTATACACTTCTAATATCTCACTTTGATGATAAGAATTTGTGAGTACCACTACAGGAATTGCTTTCAGATCATCATTGTTCTTAATTTCTTTTAAGACCTCTTTTCCTTCCTTTTTTGGCATATTCAGATCCAAAAAAATCAAGTCGGGTGTTGGCGCATCGGCGTGTTCACCTAATTTGTACAAAAAATTTAGCCCCTGTTCACCATCCATGGCGACAGAAATTCTGATTTTTTGTTTCACTTCAGACAGTGCTTCTTGTATCAATCTGATATCGGCAGGCCTGTCTTCCATGATAAGTATATCATAAAGCCTATCTCTCTTCATTTTTCTTACCTTTTAGTAGTTGTGGATATTTGGTTTGTTTTACAGACTACTCTATTTCTCGCTGAAATATTCCAAAAAGCCAGCCTTGTAAAAATGATTTTTTCGAGGAATACGTGACAGAGTAGATACCTCATTCACATCAATTTTTAGCCTAAGGAATGGTAAAAAAATAACATACCGATTTGATGCGATTTTTTTACCATTCCTAAACACGGCTTTGATGTCATAGAATGGTTCAGTGTTCCAGGAACACCAACACAATTTTGGCAAATTTTCCTCATTTGCCAAAACCATGACTATTGCATTACTCTTAAACCATTTTTCCGGGGACAAATTCAGGCAAGTGATTTGTATTTAGATTTAATTGTTGAATTATAGTTTCAATGTGCGTTTTAGCCAAAGTCGAATTTAATTCCCTGTGCAAGTGGAATCTCGGTACTGTAATTTATCGTATTCGTCTGACGTCTCATGTATGCTTTCCATGCATCCGACCCCGACTCTCTTCCTCCTCCGGTTTCTTTCTCTCCTCCAAAAGCTCCACCGATCTCGGCTCCACTAGTACCTATATTCACATTGGCAATACCACAATCGGAACCACCGCTTGATAAGAACAATTCTGATTCTCTAAGGTTTGTTGTCATAATAGCTGATGACAATCCCTGTGGAACATTATTCTGCATATGAATAGCTTCTTCGAGTTCGCTGTAACGCATCAGGTACAATATTGGTGCAAAAGTTTCGTGTTGAACAATAGCCATATCATTATTTACCTCTGCAATACATGGCTGCACATAACAACCGCTTTCATATCCTTTTCCTTCCAGAACACCTCCATCTACCAGCATCTTTCCACCCTGCTCTCCAACCGCTTTAATAGAAGCCAGATAATTATCAACAGCATCTTTATCAATCAGTGGACCAACATGATTGGATTCATCTAATGGATCGCCGATCTTTAATTGCTGATAAGCACTAACCAGATTATCTTTTACTTTATCGTATACACTGTCGTGAATAATTAGACGACGAGTTGAAGTACAACGTTGTCCGGCAGTACCTACTGCACCAAAAACAGCCCCAATAGTTGTGATTTCCAGATCAGCATTAGGCGTAACGATGATGGCATTGTTCCCACCTAATTCCAGCAAAGATCGTCCCAGACGACCTGCTACTACTGCTCCTACGATCTTACCCATACGACTACTACCTGTTGCAGAGATTAATGGCATACGTTTGTCATTCGTCATCCATTCTCCTACTTTATAATCACCAGTAATAATGCAGGAAACTCCTTCAGGAACATCATTGGCAGCAAATACTTTAGCAAGAATATTTTGGCAGGCTAATGTACAAAGTGGCGTTTTTTCCGATCCCTTCCATACACAAACATCTCCACAAACAAAGGCAAGCATGGAATTCCAGGCCCATACAGCAACTGGGAAATTAAACGCAGAAATGATACCTACTATACCTAATGGATGCCATTGCTCAAACATTCGGTGCGAAGGACGCTCAGAATGTATGGTCAATCCATAAAGCTGACGAGAAAGACCTACTGCAAAATCACATATATCGATCATCTCTTGCACTTCTCCTAAACCTTCCTGATAGCTTTTTCCCATTTCATAGGAGACTAACATACCTAATGCACGCTTATGTTTACGTAGCGCTTCTCCATACTGACGAACAACTTCGCCCCTCTTAGGTGCGGGTATTGGCCTCCACACCTTAAAAGCTTCTTCAGCTTTTTTTATCACCTGTTCATACTCTTCTTTCGTCGTTCTGTCTACAGAACCGATTAATTTTCCATCAACAGGAGAATAAGATTTGATTTGTCTTCCTGAGCCAGGCTCACCTATCCAGTTTTTACCTGTACTTGTACCTGAGTTATTGGCGTGTAAACCCAACTCTTTCAATACTGCGTCCATATTTTTCATGCTCTACGTTTTAGGAGTGCAAAGGTACAATTTATCCTTATAAAAAAAACACCCTCGCTTTATTTTTTCATTTTATATGTACTTGTTTATCTGCATTTAAGGTACTCCTATTTATCGGATATTGGTCATCTAAAACATCACTGACAAAACCAATTACGCATAAAATAAATATAACTTAATTATATTTCAAAAAAGCACCCTTCATAATTTTTTTATTTCAATATTCCAACAAAGCTTAAGGTTATGCACACATAGATACTCCCATTGCTATTATTTTTGTAATATTGTCGATGACTACATGGGAAGCTGTAAACAAAAAAATATTTGACTGGCATACGATAAAGACTCAGATTAATTATTGGCGTAAAGCCTCTTCAAAAGTTGTATTTACTAATGGCTGTTTTGACCTGCTTCATTATGGACATATTTATTATCTCAGTCAGGCAGCAGACTTAGGCGATTATCTTATTGTGGGGTTAAATGCTGATGCTTCTGTACAAAGACTGAAAGGCAGACATCGCCCGATAAAAGATGAAAAAAACAGATTACACATTCTGGCAGCTTTGTCTTTTGTGGATGCTGTTATACTATTTCAAGAAGATACGCCTTACCAATTGATTCAATTAATACAACCTGACATTTTGGTAAAAGGAGGAGATTGGCAAGCAAAAGATATTATCGGCTCTGATATTGTGTTGGAAAAAGGTGGAAAAGTATTGTCACTCCCTTTTATTGAAGGATATTCTACAACAGCCCTGGAACAGAAAGTAATTAAATCATGCAAGTAACAGGATTTACATTTGTCAGAGACGCCGTAAAACTGGATTATCCTGTCCTTGAGTCTATCAAGTCGGTCTTACCACTATGCGACGATTTCATTGTTGTTGTGGGTGCATCAGAAGACGGTACACGTCAACTCATTGAATCCATAGAAAATGACAAAATTCGTATCATAGACAGTGTTTGGGATGATAGCCTTCGGGAAGGCGGACGTGTACTGGCCATAGAAACGGACAAAGCGATGGATGCGATTCAAGGCAATCCAGACTGGTGTTTTTACATTCAGGCAGATGAAGTTTTGCATGAGCAATATCTCGCTCCGATTAGGGAAGCTATGCAACAGCACAAAGATGACCAGCAGGTAGAAGGTTTATTATTGAAATACTTGCATTTCTATGGCTCTTTTGATTTCATAGGCGATTCCAGAAAATGGTATCGTCAGGAAATCCGTATTGTTCGGCACCAGGCAGCCATTCGTTCGTGGCTGGATGCACAGGGCTTTCGTAAAAATGGCAAAAAACTTCAGGTAAAAGCCGTTGAAGCTTATATGTATCATTATGGCTGGGTAAGACATCCCCGGTTCCAGCAGCTCAAACAACAGAGTTCTAAACGATATTGGCATAGCGACGAATGGATCAGTGAAAACCTGCCCGATGTCAATGAATTTGATTACACAAACATTGATACTGTCGCTCATTTTAGGGGTACACACCCTAAGCTTATGCAGCCCAGAGTAGACAGAATGAATTGGAAATTTACTTTTGATCCAACTTTAAAAAAACTGTCTTTAAAAGAAAAGCTTTCCCGTATATTTGAAAATACTACCGGCTATCGGATCGGCGAATATAAAAACTACAAACTCTTAAAGTAATTAAAAAATCAGCTTCTACATATTATTCAAAGCTATTGTTATTTGGTGAATATACTGTCGTAAAAGGTTCACGTGCATTAGCCCTGCCCTACCCTGAATATAAGGCTGCATGGTCTTTTGCACAGCATGAAAAACAGGCGACTTCCAATGCTTCACTTAATGTTTTTTATACTTACGTAAACCGTTTACATCAGGAGCAAAATAATCTATGCAAGATTGACCTTGAACGTTTTCAACAGGACATAAAAGCTGGTTTGTGGCTGGACTCCAATATCCCGAATGGTTATGGATTAGGCAGTTCAGGCAGTTTGTGTGCAGCAGTATATGATCGCTATGCTATTAATACAATAAGTAACAAAGATTTAGCTCAGCTTAAAAGCATCTTTGCCCAACTGGAAAGCTGTTTTCATGGTGCCAGTTCTGGAGCTGATCCGTTGGTTTGTTATTTGAATCAGCCTGTATTGATGGGACAGGAAGAATTGAAGATTGTTAATTTACCAGCTATGTCGTCCGGCAATGGTACTGTTTTTTTATTAAATACCCGATTAGCCCGAAAGACTGAGCCATTGGTTAATATCTTTCTAAAAAAATGTGAAAACCCGGATTTTGAGCGTCTTTGCAGCGATAAACTTAGCCAATATTCTGATGCTGCTATGGAAGCCTTTCTTAGCAATTCACCCGACTTGCATCATCATGTCCGCCAAATTTCTACTTTTCAATATGAGCATTTTCAGCCAATGATTCCAGAAGCATTTCGCCCGATCTGGAAACATGGATTGATCAATCATCAATTTAGCTTGAAGCTCTGTGGTGCTGGTGGTGGCGGCTTTATTTTAGGCTTTGCTCGCAACTATGAAGCTGCTCTGTCTTTTCTCAAAGCCTATAAATTGGAGGTAGTTTTTGAATTGTAATACATTGTGCTGGCACCTTCAGAACGTGTGTTGTAAAACCGCTGGGTATGATGTCAATTACTGTCCCCCTCCAAGCTGCTGTGCTTTTTGTCTGTCTGCCTGTGCCTGAGCAACATTACCAAGTTGTTGGTGTGTTGCTGCACGACCAGCATAAAACTCTGCACGGTTCGGATTCAATTGAATAGCATTATTAAAATCATTAAGAGCCTGCTGGTGTTGGTTCAACTTGGCATAAGCTGCACCTCGTCGATGATAAATAGCCGGATTATCTTTACGTAAACTCAGGTATTTAGTGAAGCTTTGAATAGCCTCATTAGGGCGATTATTCAGTGCATAAGCCGTTCCCTGATTCATCAAAGCATCCTGATAGCCTGGATATATTTTGAGGGCTTTGTCTAGTAATTCAAATGCCTTTGAGAAGTTCCCCTTTTGCAGATAGATCGCACCGCTATTGCCATAAGCTTTAGGTTCGCCTGGATTAAGCTCCATTACCTTTTGATAATCTGCCAGTGCTTTGTCGTATTGTTGAAGATTGAAATAAACATTACCTCTGTTATTATAAGCTTCATCATCATTGGGTTTTAATGAAATGGCTTTATTGTAATCTGCCAGTGCCTCATTATATTTTCTAGTCAGGCGAAATACTTTGCCTCTGGCTACTCTGGCTTTATAATAATTGGGATCTAGTTCGACTGCCCTGTTAAGGTGCACTAATCCCTGATCCATTTGCTTTGCTTCATCTACATAGTAATTGCCAAGATTGTTATGAGCAATTTTAGAATCAGGATAACTTTTCAGCACATCAGAGAATAGTTTTCCACTGTCCTGCCAGACTTTACAGCGATTGAAAGTCAGAAAACATAATAATGCACCTACTAGGCCTATTAATCCCAACACACCATATTGGCGGGAAGTATTGGAGGCATTTTTAGCTAAAAACTCATTTAATAACCAACCAAAAATCACAAATAAACCAATATATGACACATAGGTATAACGATCAGAGATCAAGGCGCTACCCACCTGCACAAATTGTAAAGTCAGTGCAATCATTGCTCCATAAAACAACAAGCCAAAGGTAATCATTCTGGTTTTACGTAAAGACCAGAACATAAGACCTCCCAATGCCAAAACCACCAATAATGCTACATAAAATACGGGTTGGGAAGAAGCCGTGCCTACAGGTGGGTAGGGATGTAATGCAGATAATTTGAAAGGGGCAAACATTTGGGCAATGTACATAAAAGTGCCATAGGCTGCAAAGAGGAATTTTTCGCCAATAGAATGTACTTCAAAGTCTCCAATAGCACTAGAACTCTGTATTCTGATCGTTATTATACCAAAAACAATTGCTCCGATAAAGAAGGGCGCTTTCTCCAGCAACACATTCATTTTCCAGTCTCTATGCTTTAGAAAATCAACCAGCAATAATACCACTGGTAGCATAACAGCCGTTGGTTTGGACAGACAAGACAGCACGAATAAAACCAGCGTCGCTATGTACATAGACATAGACTTATTCGACAAATATTTTAAATAAGTGATCAAAGCGCCCACAAAAAACAAGGTATACAACACATCCTTACGCTCGGCTACCCAGGCTACAGACTCTACATGCATTGGATGAATGGCAAAAAGAAAAGCAACCAGTAAAGCCCCTGCTGTTTTTCGTTCAAAAAGTAAAAAAGCAAAATAGAAAACCAGAAAGGTATTAATAAGGTGTAATATCAGATTGGTCCAATGATAAGAACTCGCATTAAGTCCAGTCATTTGATAGTTAATTGCCAGAGAAAGGATAGTCAGCGGATGATAGTTGGAAGCTATGGACTGTGTAAACATGGCGTTCACACTTCTAGCATCTATGTTCACCACATAAGGATTCTCCGTTACATAATCCTGATCGTCCCAATTGGTAAAGTTTTCATGCAGAGATGGCGTGAAACAAATAAAAGTGATGACCAGAATGGCTGCCAAAAGTGCAAGCGTCCGGGTGTCTTTATACCAGGCAGATGAAGCTTTTTTCAGGCTTTTTTGGGCTCTTTTGTGCTTAGTTTTTTCGGTTTTTTTGACTTGCCCTTTCTTTTTAGCTATTTTCTTAGGCTGCACCTTCTTAATTGGCTTTTTCTTACTCATAATGTGTTATTTAGCTAATAGACTTTATTCTGATGGCACACAAAATACAAAAATGAAAATAAGTCACTAAATACAAGCTGTCTTTAATCCTATGATTTTTCTCCGATTCAACTGTTATGGTATTTAAATACTTTTATTTCAATTGCTTAATAGATAAATAAAAATTTACATAAATAACTGCTCAACAAGACTTATGTTCCTATTATACAAATCTTTTATTAAAACCTCCCAGAGAACACATATAAAACAAAAACATTTTTAACTCAATAAAAATCAAGAAAATAAAGCTATTAAAAAAATATTCAATCTAATATTTTTAAGTCACATTATCCCCTACTAAGCTACTATCACATTAAACCCAAACACCATATTTGCATCGATTATTACCGGAATAAAAACCATTCGAAGGATACACTCAGTAAACGTCATTTTTAATTAAACTTCCTTCAATAATGAGAAAGCAGAGAAACCTTATTTTTTTACTAACGCTATTGTGCTGCACACAAATAGCCTTCACGCAATCTGTAGAAAAACGCATCGACGATCGAAATGGTATGCCTGCGTTTTTAAAATTTAAAAATGAACAAAACTACAGACTCAGCCAGGTTAATGACATTTTTGAAATACATTTAAACTTAAAACAGAATGAATCTTTTGTTTTACAAAAAGACGAATTAGATCGCATTGGTATTCAACACCAAAAATTCCAACAATATTATAAAGGCATCAAGGTAGAATATGGCACCTATACACTCCATGCTA
The DNA here is from genome assembly GCA_020627965.1 of Saprospiraceae bacterium. Taxonomy (GTDB): domain Bacteria; phylum Bacteroidota; class Bacteroidia; order Chitinophagales; family Saprospiraceae; genus JAHDEO01. The sequence goes on from JAHDFX010000044.1 coordinate 12,405, forward strand.
AAAATGGTCGTGTAGCCATGATGACTGGTGAATTTAAGAAAATTGATGAACTCGACATTAATCCTGTACTTACTGAAAATGCTGCATTACAACAGGCATTAGAATATGTAGGAGCCGATAGTTACATGTGGCAATCACTGGATAATGAGGCTTGGCTAAAAAACGAACAAAACAACAATGCTGCCAGCTTTTATCCTGAAGGTGAGATAATTATCATTGAAAACTACAATAATAGAAATGATCGGAAAAATTATCGAAAACCAGTACTAGCTTATAAATTCGACATCTATGCTGAACAGCCTAAAAGTCGTGATTACATTTATGTAGATGCTAATACAGGTGAGATTGTACATACCAATCCTATTATAAAACATCTTGAAGCTACTGGTACTGTAACAACTAAATATAGTGGCACAAAAACAGTAACTACGGATAGCTATGATGGCAGTTTCAGACTACGTGATTATAGCAGAGGTGGAGGCGTATTTACTTACGATATGAATGAAGGCACTAATTATAATAATGCCGTGGATTTCACAGATAATGACAATAACTGGACTGCCGCTGAATGGGATAATGCAGCCCAGGATGATGCTGCTTTTGATGCTCATTATGGTGCTCAGGCAACTTATGATTATTTTCTAAGCAAATTTAACAGAAACAGTTATAATGATGCTGGTGCTACCATCAGAAGTTATGTACATTATGATGCAAATTATGATAATGCTTTCTGGGATGGGCAACGTATGACCTATGGGGATGGCTCTACCTATTTTACACCATTAACTTCTATGGATGTAGCAGCTCATGAAATTGGACATGCTATATGTACTTATACAGCCAACCTTGTTTATTCTTATGAGTCAGGCGCATTGAATGAAGGTTTCAGTGATATTTGGGGAGCTTGTGTAGAACGATATGCAGAACCCAATAAAAGTACCTGGCTGATCGGCGAAGACATTGCTTTGCAGTCAAATGCTTTACGCTCTATGAGCAATCCCAAATCAGAGGGGCAACCAGATACCTATCAAGGTACCAACTGGTATACAGGTTCTGGCGATAATGGTGGTGTTCACTATAATAGTGGTGTGCTCAATCACTGGTTCTATATTCTTTCCGAAGGCAAAACTGGCAGTAATGACCTGGGATATGCTTATGCTATAAATGGTATTGGTATTGATGCAGCAGCAGAGATCGCCTATCGTGCAGAAAGCGTTTATTTGTCTTCAAATTCACAATATTCAGATGCTCGATCTTATACTATTCAGGCTGCTGAAGACCTGTTTGGTGCTTGCTCTGATGAAGTTATTGCAACAATTGATGCCTGGTATGCTGTAGGTGTAGGTGGTCCGAATAATTGTGATGGCAGCAATCCTGTTTTTTACTGCTCTTCACAAGGTAATGATTTCAGCTACGAATGGATTGCCAATGTAACTGTAGGAGATTTTACTAAAGATTCAGGTGCTTCGGGTTATAGCAATTTTACTACTGATGAAATTGCCCTTGAAGCAGGTGCTAATGTCAATGTAAGCATTACGCCTGGGTTTTCCGGCTCTGTATATAATGAATATTACAAAATTTGGATCGATTATAACAATGATGGAGATTTTACGGATCAAGGTGAAGAGGTTTTCTCTGCCGGGCCATCTATTGAAACTGTAAGTGGTACATTGACAGTTGATGCAAGTGCTTCCGAAATAACTCGCATGCGTGTTGTGATGCGATATAGTACATCGCCCGCTTCTCCTTGTGGAAGTTTTGACTATGGAGAAGTAGAAGATTATACTGTAGTTTTTATCGGTCTATCCGATACTTGTCAGGACGGTATTCTCAATGGTGATGAAACCGACATAGATTGTGGCGGTAGCTGTGAAGATTGCCCAACCTGCGATGACGGTATTCTCAATGGTGATGAAACCGACATAGATTGTGGCGGTAGCTGTGAAGATTGCCAACCTGAAGAATGTTCTTATTTAGTCATCTCATCTAGTGACTTTGAAGCTGACTGGGGTATCTGGAATGATGGAGGTTCTGACTGCCGTAGAAGTAATAAGGATGCAATTTATGCTAATAGCGGTTCTCGCTGTATACGCTTACGAGATAATACCAGTACATCTACAACTACGACCAATAATCTTGATCTATCAGCTTATGAAGAATTGACTGTGGCCTTTTCCTATATTACAAGAAGTATGGATAATGCCAATGAAGATTTCTGGTTACAGATTTCTACGGATGGTGGACTTAGCTTTACCACTGTTGAAGAGTGGAATAGAGGTGATGAATTTGAAAATGATATCAGGCTTGATGATGCAGTTGTTATTCAGGGTCCATTCAGTGCGACTACACAACTTCGTTTCCGTGCCGATGCTTCTGGCAATTCCGATTGGGTATATCTGGATGATATCGTTATAAGTGGCTGCATGCAGAGTGGCAATAATATTACTTTACCAGCCAATGAAATTACACAGTTTATCAATGACGATGTTATAGAATTAAAAGACAAGGATCAACCTGAATTAGAAGATATTATCAGTCAGGTGAATCTTTTCCCTAATCCGGTTCATGAGCAATTAAATTTCAGTCTGACTGTCCTTCAAGACATACAAACTGAACTATATATTATTGATATAAATGGTAGAATTATTCAGCGAAACACCTTAAATATGCTAAAAGGAACGGAGCAAATACAATTGAATGTAAGCGAACTACAAGATGGTTTTTACTTCATACAAATAGTATCCGACTCAGGTAGTATTTCACGAAAGTTTATTAAACAATAGATTCTATATTTCTCTATTTTTTTTGCAAAGCAGCGGCATCTCATGGTGTCGCTGCTTTCTTTTAGGAAATATTAACTGCTGAAAAGGCACAAGAAACACACTTTTCAGCAACCAATAAGCTTGATTGTTTTGCTTATTTATAGCTATACTAGTTCATCAACTCTTCGATCTCCTCCGCCTCAATAGGAATATTCGCCATTAGATCGACCGGATCACCATCGGTTACCAGAATATCATTTTCAAGACGGATACCCAAGCCTTCCTCTTTGATATAAATTCCTGGCTCACAAGTAAAGACCATACCTGCCTCGAAAGTCGCATAGCGTTCCATAATATCGTGTACATCCAGTCCCAGATGGTGAGAAGTGCCGTGCATAAAATACTGTTTGTACAAAGGCTTCTCAGGGTCTTGCTTAGCCACATCGTGCTTATCCAGCAAGCCTAAACCGATCAATTGGCTTTCCATAACTTTACCAACTTCCTTGTGATATTCTGTCAGATTAGTGCCAGGGCGAAGCATATTTCTGGCTTCTTTTAATACATGTAAAACGGCATCATATACTGCTCGCTGACGTTTTGTATATTGTCCGCTAATAGGAATAGAACGGGATAAATCAGCCGTATAATTACCGTATTCAGCCCCAAAATCCATCAACATAACATCACCCGCTTTGCATTGCTGATTATTATCAATGTAATGCAATACACAAGCATTTTCACCACTGGCAACGATCGGTGTATAACCATGTCCTGTTGCACGATTCATTAAAAATTCATGGGTAATTTCTGCCTCTATTTCATATTCCCAAACTCCTGGTTTAGTAAAATTCAATATCCTTCTAAATCCCTTCTCTGTAATATCACAACAATGTTGAAGCACTTTTACTTCTTCCTCTAATTTCACCATTGCCTGCTTTTTTATGATCTGTTGAGCACGCAGGATATTATGGGCTGGATAACGATCACGTATTCGTTTTGCAAAACGATAATCACGTGTCATCACTTCTGAGTGATAACGGTCATTTTCATTTAAATTCAAATAGATGCTATCAGCCAGCAGAATCATTTCGTTTAGTACAGCTTCCATATCTTCCAACCAGAATACTTTTTTAATACCGGAAGTCTCGGTTGCTTCTTCTTTAGTGTATTTATGCCCTTCCCAGATAGCAATGTATTTATCCGTTTTCTTAGTGAACAAGACTTCCTGAAAGCCTTCTTTGATACAATCCGGATAAATGACCAATATCGTTTCTTCCTGATCTATGCCAGACAAATAGAACAATTCAGAGTTCTGACGAAATGGGAAAAAAGCATCTCCATTTCTCGGCATCATATCATTGGAATTGAAAATAGCGATAGAGTTAGGTTTCATTTTCTCTGCAAAGCGCTTACGATTCTTTATAAAGATATTGCTGTCTAATGCTTGATATTTCATGTTTTCTATTTTAAGTCTGTAAAACTAGTGAAAATTGTGTAATAGGTTGAGATAATTTATGAATTGTCTCTCCTTATCTTATGCAATTGATATTGTAATTGATATTAGACTTGTTACCCTTTAATTAACACCCCTCTGAAAACATCTTTTTCCGCTATTTTTCCTCAAAAAATGAGTCCGTAGCGGGGCTATGCACTAATTTTTTGAGAAAAACTATCAAAAAAATCTGAATTTCAGAGCGGCACTTATTAAAGAGTAACAAGTCTATTGCATTTCTTATGTTTGCAAAAAACAAAGTTATGCGTGTACTATTCATCTGGCAAGTCAATGACCAACTAAAAAGCTACCTTAGCCATCATCCCTTAAAAAAATCTGATACTGAGTTTATTTTTTTGCCTTCGGAACAACTTAACAAACTAGAAATCCCCCGACCAGAGGACATACAGGTTGTTATAGGTTGGATAGGACATAATGAAGTCTCTCGAAATATTTGCAGGAAACTGAGTAATCTGGAGCTCATTATTAATCCGGGTGTAGGTATTGAGAAAGCCTTACCCGTTATGAGGGAACTCAATAAAAACAAGCATGTTACACTCTGCAACAGCCATGCCCATACTTATTTCACTGCACAGCATGCCCTGGGTATGTTATTGACACTGAGCAATTGCCTGCTAACACATCACCGACTGATGAAGGATGGAAAATGGCGGGCAGGCGATAAAGAAGGGGCTTCGCTTCCGTTAAAATATCGTAAAACAGGCCTGCTGGGTTATGGGCCAATTAACCAGCAGGCTCATCAGTTTCTAAGTGGTTTTAAGACGGATATTCATATTTTAAAAAATAGCCTTAATGAAGATCAGGAAGCTGACCCTAATTTTTATACACCTGACCAATTACACGACTTTTTAAAAAACATTGACAATCTGCTCATTGCTGTGCCACATACTAAAAAAACAGAAGGCATGATCGGTCGGGAAGAACTGGAATTATTAGGTGAAAAAGGAATTTTAGTCAATGTAGCTCGTGGTTCAATCGTTCAGGAAGAAGCATTTTACCAGGCTCTAAAAAAGAAAACTATCTTTGCAGCAGGCAGCGATGTCTGGTACAATTACAAACCTGATGTCGATGAAAAAGGACGAAAATATCCGTATAGTTATCCTTTTCATGAATTAGACAATATGCTTCTTTCTCCACATCGGGGAGGTTCCCCGCTGAACGATCTGAATCGCTGGGATGAATGTATGGAAATATTATCCTGTTTTGAAAATGGACGGGAATTATTCAATGTCGTCAATTTAGATAGAGAATATTAGAGACCGCCTTCGGGCTGAGAGAGGAGAGATTGAATAGATGAATGACTAGATTTGGAATGTGAGAAGGCAGCAGCGAGCCTAATACTTCAATACAAACAATAACACGATAACACATTAATACCATAGCACGATAAAGTACATGAAAAAAAAGCTATTAATCATATATACTGGTGGAACCATAGGGATGCAGCAATCCTCTGATGGTTTGAAGCCTTTCATTGAAAAGGGTTTTTTAGAGAAATTGATGAGAGAGGACAGGATATTCAGAGACTCCATGATGCCAGATTTTACTATACATCAGTTCGATCCTTTGCTGGATTCTTCAGATATGACACCTGCCGATTGGGTACATATTGCTCAGGTCATCAAAGAATTTTATGAAGCCTATGATGGTTTTATCATCCTGCACGGCACTGATACCATGGCTTATACGGCATCTGCCCTCTCTTTTATGCTCGAAGGATTGAATAAACCGGTTATCCTGACAGGTTCTCAAATACCAATGGTCATTCCGCGAAACGATGCAACTGAAAATGTGGTTGGTGCTATGCTTTTTGCTGCTCATCACTATATTCCTGAAGTCTGTATTTTCTTTGATAATATTTTGATTCGGGGCTGCCGCGCTCAAAAGATAGACAGTGAAGGGTTTCGGGCATTTGAATCTCCTAATTTGCCACCATTAGGCACAGGAGGTGTCCATATTAAAATCAACCAAAACCTGATACACAAATCTGAAATTGATTCCACTGGACTAATCGTACAAGACAAGCTTGACACACATGTTGGGATGCTATGGTTATTTCCAGGCATTACTGGTGAAATCGTTCGCAACTACCTCTTACCTCCCATTAAAGGTCTTATTATTCAGGCATTTGGTTCGGGCAATGGTCCTACAAAAAATGAAGACTTCATGGCAGCTTTGAAAGAAGCGAATGATAGAGGTGTTATACTCGTAGATTGTACACAATGTGCTAAAGGAACTGCTATTCTGGGCGATTACAAAACGAGTTCTGGTTTGGCAAAAGTCGGTCTAATATCAGGCTATGATATGACACCAGAAGCAGCATTGACCAAACTGGCTTACTTACTAGGCAAAGACTATAGCCCTGAAAAAGTAAAGCAGTGGATGCAAACTAATTTGCGGGGTGAACTGACTATACAGTTGTGATAAGTAAGAGCTTAAATACATTGTAAATTAAATATAAATTGTTCTCAAAAAAAGCCGCTCTCCTATTGCTTAAATGGTTTTTTATTACTTACTTTGCAAAACAAAGTACTTTTAAAAAACAAATTATGAAAAACACAAAACCATCCAGTTTATTTATTATTGTAACTTTATTTGTCTATCAATTACTTTTTTGGCAAGAAAAACTAGGATTAAACATCCTCTTATTCAGCACATTACTTATTTTTGGAATGAGTATTCATCGGCAGGATAAAAACCTATCAAAGGCAGCCTGGCTAAGTATTGTGATTACCTGGTTGACTGCTCTTATAGTCGTTTTTCACAATTCGGGATTGAGCAAAGTAGTTCACTTACTATCGGTGTTTACTATGGCTGGTTTTGTACACCGTACAGATTTACGTCATACAGTATATGGGTTTCTTTCGGGTATATTATCAGCTATTACTATGCCTGTTAAGTTAGTTTATCAACTCCGTTCATTAAAACATATTTATGAAAAATTCAAACCTGTGTGGCTGTATGCCCGCTTTGCTATTATCCCCCTTGCTTTTCTATGTGTATTCTATGCTATTTATGCTGTAGCTAATCCTAAGTTTGCAGATATATCTGCACGTTTTGCTTCCTATACAGGAGAATTCATTGTTCGTCCTTTCCAGTATTTTTCTCTAGAATGGATCATATTCATAGCACTTGGTTTTATCCTTATTGCTACAGTCATCTGGACACCGATCAGCGAATGGTTCAAAGAGTTACAGGCTCAAAAATCAGAAGTATTACTCCGTCAACGCAATAGAGATAAACCACTCCCAAAATTTACAGGGATGATGGATTTAAAAAATGAATATCGTATTGCTATTATGGTCATTGCTTCCTTAAATGCTTTGTTACTCATTGTAAATATGACTGACATCAGATACATATGGCTGGATTTCAGCGAGCAGAGTCCTGTAGCCCTAAGTCAATTTGTACATGAAGGTACCTACCTCCTTATTATCAGCATTGCATTGGCAATGGCGGTTCTATTATATTTTTTTAGAAACAATCTCAATTTTTATCAGGAGAATCGTTGGCTTCGTTTGGGGGCTTATCTATGGGTTATTCAGAATGCTATGCTAGCATTATCTGTAGGCATGAGAAACATTAAGTACATTGATGCTAATGGACTGGCGTATAAACGTATTGGAGTCATGATCTTTTTAATACTTACTCTGTATGGGCTTTTTACTATGTTCATTAAGGTGCGGGATATTAAAAGTTCCTATTATCTGCTGAAAACCAATGCCTGGGCATTATATATTGTTATGACTATCGCTTGTTTTATTAATTGGGATGTCGCTATTACAAGATATAATCTTAATGCCGATACCAGGCACATTGATATGCGATTTTTAATTGAAGATGTTTCTGATAAAAACTTATTTGTTCTTTACGAACATAAAGACCTCATTCTTGCCGAAACACATTATAATTTTCAAAAAATAGAAAGTAAACGCAGACGTTTTGCTGCAAAGCAAAAACACTTAGGTTGGGCTTCCTGGAATTATGCGGATTTCAGGAATAGTAAGTTGAAATAATGGTAGTTACAGTGTCAGTTGCAATATCTCTGATATCAATTCTGATATTGCAACTGATGCTAACATTAAGTACTAAAAACTGATTTTTCAACTTACTCTTCCTTTAAATTCGCCTGAATTTCAAGGATATAAGTGGTATCTAAACCTGTATATTTTGCAATATCATCTACAAGCATATCATTTTTAAGCATTTCAACAACTACCCTTCGATACCTTTCTCAATACCTTTCTCAATACCTTTCTCAATACCTTTTTTGTAGACTCTTTTGAATCCAGCATTTTCTTCTAAGTTTATTGTTAATGGCATATTGCTATAGATTTTATCTGTTTCATTATCCAATTTACGCAATTGTGAGAAAACTTTCAATTTCATAAAAAAAGCCGGTTAGTCAAGCAGAGAGACTAACCGGCTTTTGGTCTTAATCAATTTTTCAATTTTAAAGTGCAGTACGAGCCCCCATGACAAGGGAGAAAGTATGTACTTTATCTCTGTGTATCCCTGCATGATTGAGGGCATATTTATAAGTTGGTTGTATAAACAGGTGTAAATTTTTATCCAGTTGACGTTCTAGTCCTAAACCAAAATCTACTGTTGCATAAAGATTATCTGAAAGCTTACCTCCTTGCAATATAGCTGCTTCTCTATCATTGTTAAATGGAGATTCCAATGTATTTAAGCCATCCTGATAACTATAATTTGACATCATAACAGCATGTGCAGTCATACCTGCATTGATAAATGGGCGCCAATTCGTTGATTGTTTGATGGTATATTGGATGTGCGCCGGAATTTCCAATGCATGCCAATCCATATTTTTACTATAATTATCTCCCAGATTTGGATACTGCTCAGGATTCATAAAAAGCTCTTTGAACATTTTAGCACTATAAGCTACTCCTGTTTCAAACTTCCATTTATCGGTCAGTTCAACGCCAACCAAACCCGCAGCGGTTAAGCCCATATTATAGCCACCACTGGTCATATTCATATCTGGTGAAGCTGCTATGCGCAAGTGACGGGCTTTTTTGGGGCGAGTGGGTACCGGATCGCCAGGTGTTGTCACAAGGGCTATTTCAAGTAATTCGCTATTTACATGATTATCGAGTAAAGCATACTTTACCGGAATTCTGTCTGTAAATTCAGCATAAGCGGATGTTTCAGAAACCGTCTTGTTCTCTTTAGGGGGTTCTAGGTTTTTATTAGATTTTGTTACTACTGTAGTAAGATCATTATTAGTATAAGCGGGGCTTTCAATGGCAGTAGATTCTGATTCATTACTGATAATATTCCAAACAACAGGTGATTGGGTGGTTTCAATATGTTGTTCAGACTTATTGACATTCACAGTATTCTTTGGCGTATTATTCTCCTGGGTATTTTTTGTGTTTTGTATTTTGTTTGCATAGGGAAGCCCTTCTAAACTATCTTTTGTTTGCTTGGTATCTTTTTTAGGTTGTTCTGTAGGTACTTCTTCTTCCGGTAATATTTTGTCGTCTCCTCTAGATTCAGGTTGTTTTTCCTGAATGGCAGGTACAGCATTATTCTTTGGCGGTGTATAATTATTATTGCCGGGCATTTGCCAACCTACAAATTGTAATAACAACCACAAGGTTACTAACATTAAGATTAATTCTCCCCCCTTCAACCAATACAGGCGAGTCTTCAGGAAAGCATCCTTATCAATACGTGCTTCCATAGCTGCCCAGTCGGCTGGTTGGTAAGGAACTTCCACCTGCCCTAGTGCGTCTCTGGCTATTTGGTCGATATATTCTAGCCTTTTATTGTCCATGTTCCATATATTTTGAAGCAAGTAGAGCTTGTAACTTTACCCGCGCTTTCAGCAAATTTGAGCGTGATGTGCTTTCTGTTATTCCCAGTCTGTTTGCAATTTCTTTGTGAGGGTAGCCTTCTATAGCATATAGGTTAAATACTGTACGATAAACCGGAGAAAGCTGTTGCACACATTCTAATATTTCTTTTTCCGTACACTTACTAACAGCGTCTGCTTCGTTGGTAGTAAGATGTCGGGCTTCTTCCAGATCATCTGTTCTTCTTCTTTGTAGTTTGCGATAATAATCAATAGAAGTATTGACCATAATTCTTCGAATCCAGGCACCTATTGATGTTCCGGGTTTATATTTACTGAGATTTCTAAATACTTTGATAAAACCTTCATGTAGAATATCTCTGGCGTCTTCTTCGTTATTGGCATAACGCAGGCATACCCCCATCATTTTTGGATAATGAGTTTCATACAGCTTTTGCTGCGCCCAACGCTCCTGACGAATGCAGGCTTGGATCAAGATTTGTTCGGTCTCTTGCAAATTTAATGCTATAGCCATTGGTTTCAAGGAATGCAGCTTCGATTAGTAATATCAATTTATTATCAGCATCATAACGTCCTTTATCATTTAAATGCTGCCTGCCTTGATCTATTTTAACTTTATTACAACATAAACAATGCGCTTAGAACACGTTCAAATATAGAGTTATTCAGTTTAAAATTGAAGTTGTTTAAAAAACTTTAGTTTGAAAACGGGCTAAAAAAATCTACCGAAACAGGAAATATTCAGAAAAACCGTTTATATTTGCACCCGCCGCAAAGCAAAGAGTTCATTTGACTCTAATCAGGTCGCGTGGCCGAGCGGTTAGGCAGGGCTCTGCAAAAGCTCGTACAGCGGTTCAAATCCGCTCGCGACCTCAAAAATTTGGCTTTCAAATTTTGAAGCTCCTGATTTTCAGGGGCTTTTTTATTTAAATGGGCATTATATCCGGTTCTATAAACGTACCCCTTGACAATCAATAAGAGAATTTAACCCTTGATTCGCATTAATCTATTATCTAAACGATTTTTAATATCGACATGATACATCTTTAAAAATTGTTTTCTCGCCTTCCAAGTGTCATTTCTTCATAAAAAAAGCGTCCATTCGGTACGATTTTTGATTAATTGCCGTTTTTTTTATAATTTGACGTGACAAGCAAAGTATTAAAAACGTCTATCTCTGAGAATATCCCAACGACTAAAATATAAAAAATGAGTGGAAAGATCCAGCAGAATCTAAGTCATAAAATGCTTCAGAAGTTGTCTCCTCAACAAATTCAACTGATGAAATTGTTGCAGGTACCGACTGCCGCATTAGAACAACGTGTAAAAGAAGAAATAGAGGCAAATCCTGCATTGGAAGAAGGCTTGGAAAATGAAGAAAATCAGGAAGAATTAGTTTTTGCCGATAAAAAGGAAAAAGAAAAACCCGAGGAGGAAAATGAGCAGGAACCAGAAGATACTCGTGATGAAGATATAGAATTTAGCGATTATCTGGATGATTACTTAGAGGATGATACGGCTAATTATAAATTGCAAAGCAATAATTACTCCAGTGATGAGGAAGATAAATCGATACCAATACCTGTAGAGGATACTTTTCACGAATATCTGGAAAGTCAGCTCGGCTTGGTCAAACTAAATGACAAAGAGGAACTGGTTGCCAAACAGATCATTGGTAGCATTGATGATGATGGCTACCTTCGCAGAGTGCCCATCGCTATAGTAGATGATCTGGCTTTTTCGCAGAATATCATGACGACAGAAGAAGAAGTAGCAAGGTTACTTCTTATCGTTCAAGGCTTTGAACCTTCTGGTATTGGTGCCAGAGATTTGCAGGAATGTCTACTTATACAACTACGTAGAAAACTGCTTGAAGCAGACGAAGAAGTAGATGTACCCAACATAAAACGGGCGATTAAGATGCTGGATAAGCATTTTGAAGAGTTTTCAAAAAAGCACTATGAAAAGTTACAGAAACAACTCAGTGTAAAAGCCGAGGAGCTCAAAGAGATTATTGATGAAGTCTTAAAACTCAACCCTAAGCCTGCCAGTGGCTATTCTTCTGGTGCTAATCGAATTACGCAGTATATCGTTCCTGATTTTATTATTCAAAATAAAGATGGTGAGCTGGAACTTACGCTAAATACCAGAAATGCACCCGACTTACGGATCAGTGACCACTTCAAAGAAATGCTCAAATCCTACGGGAGCAACAAAACTGAAGATGGTAAGCGCAGAAAGCGTAGCAAACAGGAGAAAGAGACCGTCATGTTTATCAAGCAAAAAATAGATGCTGCTAAATGGTTTATTGATGCTATTCGCCAACGTCAGCAAACGATGTACAAGACGATGTATTCTATCCTACAATATCAATACGACTTCTTTCTGACGGGCGACCAGAAACGTCTGCGCCCAATGATCCTAAAAGATATTGCAGAAATTACCGGACTGGATATCTCTACTGTTTCACGTGTTGCCAATAGCAAATATGTACAGACAGAGTTTGGGACTAAGCGCCTGAAAGATTTTTTCTCTGAATCACTACAGACTGATTCCGGCGAGGAAGTTTCTACCTTGGAAGTCAAAAAAATACTGACCGAGCTTATTGAAAAAGAAAATAAGAAAAAACCGCTTTCTGACGAAAAATTGAAGGATGCGCTACGTAAAGCTGGTTATAACATCGCTCGTCGTACTGTAGCTAAATACAGGGAACAATTAAATATTCCTGTGGCACGTTTGCGGAAAGAGCTTTAGAACAATAAAAAAAGCCCGACATATGTCAGGCTTTTCTAGTGAGTCATACTGGATTCGAACCAGTGACCTCTGCCCTGTCAAGGCAGCGCTCTAAACCAACTGAGCTAATGACTCTTCAAAAGGATCACAAATCTAAAGTAATTTTATCTAATTACCATATCCCAATTAAAAAAGTTCACTGATTATTATTTGATTTCCTCATTAACATTTCCAATTTAGCTGACAATACGCTAAATTTGAACAGCATGTCGAGTACTCTTATCATATTATTGATCGTTATTGTTTTTGCATTACTGGTGACTTTTATCATCACCTTAATGATGCCTGCTGCCTGGACCATTGAAGAGCGTATAGGGGTGTATGCTGGTACCAAAGACATTTTTCCTTATCTGAATCAATCGAAACAATGGCGACTCTGGAGCATCTGGAGCGGGCCAGCTAATGCTGATATAAAATGGACTTACAATGATATTCCGGCAGGACTTGGTGCTACACAACAATGGCAACAGCTACAATCCAGTGGCACGTTAACCATTGTACAAAGCAATGAAGAAGAATCCATACAATACCATTTAGATATTGACCAGCAGAGTTTTATTGTATATGGACAGTTACTGTTGGCGCCTACAGATCAGCAGACAATAGTTATCTGGACCTGTAGAAGTGAACTCAATAGCTTCAACCCTTTTAAACGGCTGCAAAGTGCAGCCCTACGTAGAATGCTCACCGAACAAATGCAACAAAGCCTCGCTCACCTGAAAGCTCATTCAGAGCAAACTGCTCAAAAAGCTTAGTATAAGAACGTGTTTAAGTCAAGCAAATGTTAAAATGTGCCCGATTTTATTTTTTACATTAAAAAATCTTTCAATAAGTCTGTAAGCTCATTAACTTTGTCTGTAGTGAGAACGAATTTATAGGCGAAAATGAAGCATTTCTATTTTTTTATTCCCTTGATTTTTCTTTTACAATCATGCGGAACAAACACACATGATAACAGTGAAACCAAAGTAGCTCCTCAGGCTGAAACTACTGAAAAACAAGTAGACGTTATTCCGTCTGTTCAGGAAAGAAAAGCTGTGTCTGAAGCATTAAACCCTGACGATATATACAAAGCTCCTACTTTTTTTTCTCAGGAGACCAATAAAATTGTCAAGTTGGTAGCAGATTCTACTTCTTATGATAAACAATTTGGCGAAAGCCATCGAGTATTAAAGATATATACTGAAGATGGAGGCACTGAGAAAGAATTGAAAAGTATACTATTGCCCGTCAATAGTAGTCCTGATTTTCGCTATAATTTTGCGGATGTTTATGCTGAAGGCAAGGAGGAATGGTTGATGATACAAGGATATTATTTTTTCTTTATCTACGATGTCGTTAATGACCATATATCAGAAAACATCTACCCTCCGAAACCCAAGAGCTTTGAAGCTGCTGATGCACAATCTGCCAGTATCAGCCAATTATATTTTGAAAAAGACAAGATCAAAGGCACCGCTTATGATATTGGAGAGTTTGCAATAAAAATGGATAAGATCAGAGAAAATCTGAAATAAGCCTCTATTTATTGAATGTCTCGGTGATTGTGGTCATACGTTTACGATTTACGCCCATATCTGAGTAGCCTTTGCGAGAAGCTGAACGAAAATGAATCACTTTGGCAGTATCGTCAAAGAAAAATTCTACATCATCTACGAATTTCCATGTTTTGCTCATGAATTCGGCATGTATATAATTACCATCCTGCTCAGTTATCTGAGTTCTATCCATTCCTTTTATAATACCAATAAGTTTATTTTTAGCCGTTTCCATGTCGCTTACGTAAGCAATAGGTTCCATTTTGTGCTTGTCATCAGTAGCCTGAGTACTAACACAATTTGGCGATGAAGGGCAAACTTTAAATGTGCCTTGCATAACACCAATATCTGTAGGCTTAGTTCCTGAACAGGCAGCAAAAAATACGGCTATTGAAAGAATGAGATATGTTCTTGGTTTCATGTTCTTATGATTTTTGGATGAAACACTTTAAATGGTTATTTGTTCAGATTAGCTTATTTAGGAATGGTCAAAAAATAACATACCGATTTGATGTGATTCTTTTGCCGAGACACTTCGTTGCTACATCAGTCACTATGCTTAGGCATAGCTCCTTCTTTGCGCCTCGTTTCCCGACAAAATAATTCACCTGAAATCAGAAACTTATTTTTTGACCATTCCTTAAGAGCACAGCCAGGTCCATGACAAAACAATGACATTTGTATTATGGCAATGAAAAAATATGATAAAACATTTTATACATCACTTATTCTATAAAATACTCAACAAATTCAGTAGTTTAACTCCCTTTTAGTCTAAAAATAATGTCACAAAAAAAACGTTTACGCACTAGGAGGTTTTAATTGGGATAAACAATCTCCATTTAGACCTTTCTTAAAACAGAAAAAACAAACATTAATCACTGTTTTACAGATTTTTAAACAAGATTAAAGTATCATATTTTTTTAAATAAAATAAAAATACTCAATAAATTTTGAGCGTATAAATAAGTCCTCCAATACCCCTATTCTTCTTTTTCTAACTTGCATCGGAACTAAAATCTCTCTATGTTTGTGTTGTCAAATGATGAAAACAGTGACAAAACAAAACTCACAAAACCCACCCACTTTTTAGATCAATATCATGGAACGGCGATGAACTATTAGTTCATTTGAAATCCACTACGAAAACCAACACAACTTAACCAAAATTTTGGTTCGATGCATTCGTGTGTGCATTGTTATTAGTTCGTATTAGGATATCAAAGAAAATCGTTAAAAAACCATGAGATTAATTATTATTACTTTATTAAGTTTATTAAGCCTTAGCTGGGGTTTCGCTACTCCGCTTGTTTCAGTCAATGTAGAATCCATAGGTGGTGTCAGCTGCTTTGGAGTGAATGATGGCTTCATTCAAATTAGTGTAGACGGCGGTGCACTGCCACTTAGCTATGTCTGGTCAAATGGCGCTACCACTAAAAACATCAACAACCTGAATGGTGGTGACTATAAAGTTACCGTAACCGACATGAATGGTGCTTCTGTTATTTCTCAGGACATACAAGTCGCTTCTCCTCTAGAGCCTATGAGCGTCGCGCTCAATTTTGTTCAGAGTTTAAGTTGTCCCGATTCCGACGATGGCAGTATAGAAGTTACTGTTTATGGAGGAACTGCCCCCTATTCGTACCTATGGTCAAATGGTGCTACAGACGAAGATCCCACAGGATTAGCTCCGGGCAACTATACATTCACAGTGACCGATAATAATGGTTGCCTTTGGCCTTCCCCTACCGTTTCAGTGAACGCTCCTACTCCCATGGAAATGGATGAAATTATAATGGGTAGTAATGCTGGTTCAAATGATGGTTCTGTCTACGTTGATATAAATGGCGGTTTGCCTCCTTATCAATACATATGGGATAATGGTGAGAACACACCAAGCATTATGAATCTGGAAGCAGGTACCTATTGTCTAACCATCACAGACGCCTACTCTTGTATAATTAATGAATGTTTTGAGGTCAGTTCGATAACTTCCAATGATGAGATAAGCAACCTGGAAAACTTGTCTCTGTCTCCAAATCCGGCAGAAGATTTCACCGTCTTAGAACTAACACTTAATGCTCCTGAGCAAGTACAGGTGGAGATCGTAGATATGAACGGACGCCAGTTGTTTTCAGAGGATATTGGCAAAATAACTTATAAACAAGTACTCCTAGATACCGAACAGTATACACCTGGTCTGTATTTTGCTAAAATTGCGATCGGCAATCAGGTCTTGACCAAAAAACTAGTTGTAAAGTAACAAAGAAGACCAAGCTTATAATGGCAAAAAAGGCTAGATCCACTATGAATACACCGGCGGCGAATGAGCCGCTTAAAGAAACATACTTACGTCACTCCTTTTTCTTCCCTCTGAATGAAAATGATGTTCGTTCATGCGAAAAGAAGTGGTTAGTTCGTCAGCCGGTGTACATTATAAACCAAGATGCAGGTTCGAACCTGACATAGATAAACTAAACTATCACACTTTTAAGTATCAATTAAAAACCATTTTCCGTCCCATCTTTGCCTAACCGGATTGTTTTCATTATCAAAATCATCCGGAAATACAAACCAAGTTACGTGCCCGGCTCCCAGCCGGGCATCTTTTATTTAAAAATAGTAATATTAGTCTATTACCCTCGCAACATAGTTTTGTCTATATTGTTCCATATTTAAATAAGCACATCAGAGCATTATGAAAATTGGTATTGTTTGTTATCCAACTTATGGAGGAAGTGGCGTAGTTGCTACAGAATTGGGCAAAGGATTGGCACAAAAGGGTCATCAGGTTCATTTCATTACTTATAGCCCGCCCGCCCGGTTGGTTAATTTCATGGAAAATATTTATTATCATGAAGTAAGCTCACTAGATTATCCACTCTTTGAGTATACACCATATGAAACTGCACTCGCCAGCAAACTGGTAGATGTAATAAAATATGAGCAGTTAGATTTATTGCATGTTCATTATGCTATCCCTCATGCTGCTGTAGCTTATATGGCTAAAAACATTTTACTTACAGAGGGTTATCACATTCCTGTTATCACTACACTCCACGGCACAGACATTACACTGGTTGGTAAAAATGCCTCTTATGCTCCCGTCGTAGCTTTTTCTATCAACAAATCAGATGGTGTTACAGCTGTTTCAGAATCTTTAAAGCAAGATACAGTCAAGCAATTTGACATTGAGAAGCATATAGAAGTTATTCCCAACTTCATAGATTTCAATCGTTTTAGAAAAGTAGACAAAGACCACTTTAAAAAAGCTTTGGCCCCAAATGGTGAAAAAATATTAGTACATACTTCTAACTTTCGGAAAGTTAAGCGCGTAGAAGATGTAGTTAAGATATTCAAACAAGTATATGATAAAATCCCTTCCAAACTATTGCTGGTTGGCGATGGTCCTGAACGCCGTAATGTAGAGCAAAAATGCCGAGAAATTGGTTTGTGTCATGAGATCCGTTTTCTTGGAAAGCAGCAAGCAGTTGAGGAATTATTAGCTATTTCAGATTTATTTTTAATGCCTTCTGAAAGTGAAAGTTTTGGCTTAGCAGCATTAGAAGCAATGGCTTGTGAAGTACCCGTTATCTCGACGAATACAGGCGGATTGCCAGAAGTCAATATTCATGGACAAACCGGACTTCTAAGCGAAGTTGGTGATGTTGATGATATGGCAAGAAATGCGATACACATCCTACAAGATGAAGCTAGGCATAAGGAATTTAGCCTGCATGCACTTGAACAAGCACGCAGGTTCGACCTCGACACTATTTTGCCTCAATATGAAGCGTATTATCAGCAAGTAATTGCTGAAAGTAAACATACACAGAGTTAAGTATACTCTGTACTATACATTTACTCTTCCTCGTCGTCATCCCTATCACTTTCTACAGGCTTAGGCTGCACTTTTCTTGGCCGGTATCGACGATACGGTTTTTCTTCTTTACCGTAGACAAACCTGACTATAGTGTTAGGATTGAAAGAAATTTCCTTAATATGACTAAGTTGTTCTGATTTCGGCGCATCAGTTCCTGGTAAACGCATACAAAACAGAAGGGTAGGAAGTTCAGCAGATAATTCTACTTCAGCACGAATCCAGTCTTCATTATGATTACTATTTCCTTGAAGTACAAGGATCATGTCAATGTCATTAACAATAAGTTGTTCTTTGATATATGCTTTGATCGTATGGTAATCGTCAAAATCTTGCTCCGTCTCATGCATGATGAAGACGCTATCTCCCATTTTTCCTTTCTTGTTCCACTTTTCGAATTTCTTCATCCAGTGAACCTCATTATCAACACAACTTACAAATATTGATTTTGCCATAACTTAAAATCTTTAGTTCTAACTAAATATCTAGAAAGAAAACCAAAATATGTAAAACAGTTAAGATGTTTTATAAATCGGGGCTGATTTTACATAATTGAAATTAGAGTTTTTAAAAAATAAGCTACTCGTACATTTTCTTGGTGTAGCTTGTATCACCTCAAAAGTAAAAAAACATTTCTTACATCGCAAAAAAAAATTTATTAATCGACTATCATTGTCGTAGTATCTAATTTTTGCTGCTGAATATTTTCGGGTAAATCCCTGTATTCATACTCCTGCGTGCGCAGTTGTGGCTGGAAACCGGCATCTAGAATTGCCTGCTGAATGCCTTCGGCAGTAAACCTAAATGCAGCCCCTGCTGCCGAAACTACGTTCTCTTCTATCATAATAGAACCGAAATCATTTGCTCCGGCATGTAAGCACACCTGCGCTACCTGTTTACCTACAGTTAGCCAGGATGCCTGTATATTTTTCACATTGGGCAACATGATTCGGCTCATAGCGATCATTCTTATATATTCATCACCTGTTACTGTATTCCTTGCACGTTTTAGTTTTTTCAGCAAAGTATCTTCATCCATGAAAGGCCATGGTATGAAAGCTAAAAAGCCTTTTGCATCAGCTGGTTTTTCAGCCTGTACTTCTCTGAGCATGACTAAGTGCTCGAATCGTTCTCGATCAGTTTCAACGTGTCCGAACATCATTGTAGCAGAAGTAGTGATCTTCAACTGATGTGCGGCTCTCATTACATCCAGCCATTCCTGACCTCCGCATTTACCTTTAGAGATTAGGCGGCGTACTCTGTCGCTCAAAATTTCTGCGCCTGCGCCTGGTAAAGAATCCAAACCAGCTTCTTTTAATGCCCTCAAAACCTTTGTGTGTGTTGATTGTTCCAGCTTTGTAATATGAGCAATTTCGGGAGGTCCAAGTGCATGAAGTTTTAAATCTGGATATAAATCTTTAAGCTCTTTGAAGAGTTTGCAATAATAATCTAAGCCCAGATCAGGATGATGCCCGCCCTGTAGCAACAATTGATTGCCTCCAAACTTAAAGGTTTCATCTATTTTCTGTTTGTATTCTTCTATTGTGGTGGTGTAAGCTTCTTCATGTCCTGGTTTTCGATAGAAGTTACAAAATTTACAATTTGCAATACAAACATTGGTCGTATTTGAATTTCTATCAATGATCCAGGTAACAATATCACCTGGCACCTGTTTTTGGCGAAGGCTATTTGCCACGAACATGAGTTCAGCAGTTTTGGCCTGTTTCCATAGAAACAGAGCTTCATCGACTGATAAAAATTCAAAATTAAGTGCTCGTTCTAATAATTGGTTGACTACCATAGGAGGAAGTTATTTTCAATAATACTAAACAAAAATAACTCGCATTGGTTGCATGGATCAGCTAAGAAAACGCTGTGTTAGTCCACTAATGTGCCGATATGCTCACCTTCAACAATTCTTTGAAGATTGCTAGGCTTGTTAATATCAAAAACTATAATAGGACAATTATTCTCCCGACAAAGTGTAAAGGCAGTCATGTCCATGACTTTTAATCCAGATTTAATCACTTCATCAAAAGAAACTCTATCGTAACGGATAGCATTGGGGTCTATTTCTGGGTCGGCAGAATAGATACCATCGACTCTTGTACCTTTCAAAATAACATCTGCATTGATTTCATTGGCACGTAATGCTGCCGCCGAATCAGTTGTAAAGTAAGGATTTCCTGTACCTCCACTAAAAATAATCACTCTCTTTTTCTCCAGATGACGAATAGCTCTACGGCGAATATAAGGTTCTGCAATTCGATCCATTTGAATTGCGGAAATCAAACGGGTGAAAATACCATTATTTTCCAGGGCGCTTTGTAAAGCCATACCATTGATAACGGTGGCCAACATCCCCATATAATCCCCTTGTACACGTGCAATACCAGATTTCTCAGCTTGTAGCCCTCTGAATATATTTCCGCCACCTATTACAATGGCCAGTTCAACTCCGGCATCTATTACTTTTCTGATTTCATTCGCATAATGTTCCAACATTATGGGATTGATACCAAATTCCTGATCTCCCATGAGAGATTCTCCACTAAGTTTGAGTAAGATGCGCTTGTAAGGAGTAGCCATATTATTTATATTAAGTACATATAAAAAAAAGAGCGAATTTTTGATTCGCTCTTTTTAAAATTTCTTAACCGCCAAGTCCAACATGTCGAAATGCAAGGACTGTCAGATCTTTATCTATACCTTTCAGGTATGCACTAACAGTTTCTTTATTACTGCCTTTTACATATTCCTGATTCAATAATGTATTTTCTTTATAGAATTTACCCAGTTTACCCTGAGCAATTCTTTCCAGCATATTTTCAGGTTTCCCCTGCATGCGTGCTTGTTCCATTCCGATTTCGATCTCTTTCTGAACTACAGAAGCATCTACATCGTCTTTATCAACTGCCACTGGATTCATTGCAGCTACCTGCATAGCTACATTTTTGCCAACTTCCTGAAAGTCACCTGTTTTATTCAGTCCGATCAAAACACCACGTCTGTAACCTGCGTGGATATAAGGAACAACCATATCAGATTCCAGTATTTCGTATTTTTTCACTTCCACTTTTTCTCCGATAACGCCTATTTGTTCGGTGATTTTGTCGCCTACAGATAAGCCACTCTCAAAATCAGTAGCTAGTAAATCATCTAATGAGGCTGGGAAGGTATTAAGAGCTATATCAGCTACTTGCTGCGCCAAAGCAATAAAATCTGCATTTTTAGCAACAAAATCAGTTTCGCAACTTAGATTAACAACGATACCTTTTTTAGAATCTGGAGTAGTTTGTGCGATTACAACACCTTCTTTAGCATCTCTATCAACACGCTTAGCAGCTAATTTCTGACCTTTTTTACGCAGAATATCTTTTGCCGCTTCCATATCACCGCCTGCTTCTTTAAGTGCTTTTTTGCAGTCCATCATACCAGCACCAGTTTCTTTACGAAGTGCTGCTACGTCTTTTGCTGAGATTTTAACATCCATTTTTAGAATTGTTATAAATGTAATTAAGTAAATTTGATGTATATCACAGAATAATACTTCAAAGAAACGTTCAAACCATTTTATTGGTTCTATTTAGCTTCAGCTTTTTTACGCGCTTCTTTTCCCTGCTTGCCTTCTGCTAGTCCTTCCTTGATTGCATCTACCACATAGTCTATTAACAAGGTAATAGATTTGGAAGCATCATCATTAGCAGGAATTGGAAAATCTACTGAATTCGGGTCAGAGTTAGTATCTACCATACCGAAAGTACGCAATCCGATTTTCTTAGCTTCTGCCAATGCAATGTGTTCGTGAGAAATATCAAC
>JAHDFX010000045.1:0-26504 GCA_020627965.1 Saprospiraceae bacterium
TCTACTAATACAAATACAACAGATACTATTGCATTAAGAACAAATGCAGATGGTGAAGAAACACCAGCTACTGCATGGGAACAATGGAGTGACGGAACCTGGTATGCTTACGATGACGCTTCTAGCTGGGGCTTAAGTATGGCACATCTGATCGTGCCTGTATTGGGTACAATGCCTGACGCAATGGTTGGACCCGTACCTACGCCAGTTTGTACTGGTGACCCAGTAAGCTTTAGTGCATCAGGTACCAATGTTGAATCTTATATGTGGGACTTTCCAGGAGGTAGCCCTGCTACTTCTACTATGGCGAATCCTAGTGTAACTTATGCTTCACCGGGCACATATGATTACACAATGACAGCTATCAATAGTTGTATGGAACAATCCATGACCTTTACAGTAACTGTTGATGCTTGTTCTGGCTGCGATCTGTCAATCCTTACATCATCTACTGATGAATCTTGCGCAGGACAGGATGGCACAGCTACAGTAACAGCTACAGGAGGTACTCCTCCATATGCTTATATCTGGAGTAATGGACAAATGATGGTAACAGCTACAGGGCTTACAGCAGGAACTTATATGGTAACGGTTACAGATTCAGGTAATCCTGAATGTGTTCAGGTCGGTACAGTAACAGTTAATGCCACACCTAACACAGTAGCCGTAACAACAACTTCAACGAGTGAGTCTTGTACTGGTTTGGATGGCACAGCAACTGCAACAGTAACAGGAGGAACACCTCCGTATGCTTATCAGTGGGATGCAGCAACAGGAAACCAGACAACTGCAACTGCCACAGGTTTAGCAACAGGCTCGTATATCGTAGTAGTAACAGATGCTAATGGTTGTTCTGCACTAGGAACAGCAGCAGTAGACAATGGATGCTCTACAGGTTGTGATACAATAACTAACTTTGACTTGGACCTTTATACACCAACTTTATTTGGTGTTCCTGCACCAGATGCAGGTACGATTTCCGGCTCAAATACGTACGGAGATCAGGCATTCGCCGACTACTATGATTATCAAGGCTCAAATACTACACTGAAAGGTGCTTACTTCTATTTTGAAGGCTTAGATATTGCAAACCCTGCTACTTCTTCTGTAGATGTAAGTGTTTGGGAAGGTACAGGCGTAGCGCCAGGAGCCATTCAGGGCACAACAACTGTCTTGATGCAGGATATTCAAGACGTACTAGATGATGCTGCCGCAAATGGAACAAGCCCCTTATATTGGGTTGAATTTAATCCATATATAACACTGGCTTCTTCTGAGTTCTTTATTGGTATGCAAGTGCCTACAACAGCAGGAGATACAATTTCTCTTGTAACAAGTAATGTTGACTTTACACAAGCTCCTCCAGTAGCTGAAGCACCTTCGCCAGGAACAGGGTATATCCTCGATGCAACAGGTGGATGGGATACTTATGAAGGAGCTTATGGCTTGCCATTTACGCATCTTATCATACCAGTATTAGGAACAGAACCTACTGCAGCATTTACACCTGATATGCCAATGACGGTTTGTGTAGGCGATGAGATTGAATTTATGAATATGTCAACTAATGCAACTGACTATGAGTGGATTATTCAGGGAGGAACTCCTAGTTCAGCTACAACAGAAAATATCACAGTAACTTATGATACCCCTGGTACATATGGCGTTGCGCTTATTGCAACTAATGATTGTATCTCAGATACATTGACTGTACTTGATATGGTTACAGTTGATCCATGCCCAGGATGTACTATTACTGCGGTAGCAACAAGTGTAGATGCAAGTTGTGAAGGTCTTTGTGATGGAGCTATAAACCTCTCCGTTACAGGAGGAATGGCACCATATACTTACCAATGGACTGATGGCTTAACTGGACCAAGCCCTAGTGGACTCTGTTCAGGTGAATACTTTGTGACCGTAATAGATATGACAGGAACTTGTTCTACGGCAACTTCCGTAACTATAGGAGAGCCAAGTCCCATAATTGTTACAGTAGTTACTACTCCGGAGTCCTGTGCAGGGCAAGATGGTACAGCAACTGCAACAGCATCTGGAGGTACAGGTAATTTTACTTACCAGTGGGATGCAAATACAGGCAATCAAACTACAGAAATAGCCACAGGGCTTGCTGCGGGAAGCTATAGTATTACGGTAACAGATGATAATGGGTGTTCTGGTACAATAGGGAATGTTGATGTACTTGATGCTTGTGGTGGTTGTGTACTAACAGCAGTAACAACAGGAGATGATATTTTTTGTCAATTGATCCAGGTTTGTAATGGTTCTGCAACTATTATTGCGAATAATGGTATTCCCCCACTGACTTATGAATGGGATGCTAATGCAGGTAGCCAAACTACAGACATAGCCACAGGGCTTTGTGCCGGAACATATGTTTATACTGTAACAGATGCAGTTGGTTGCTCTGTTACTGGAGAACATACAGTATTAGAGATACCTGGTATTACAGATGTGACGCTAGATTCCGTAGATGAATCCTGTCCTGGAGTATGTGACGGACAAGCTGGTGCGGTAGTTACTGGAGGTACAGCTCCTTATACGTTTACGTGGAGTAATGGTAATACAACAAGTTCTGCGACTGATCTCTGTGCAGGAATTGAAACAGTAACCGTAACTGACGCAAACGGATGTACATTTATAAATGAAGTGACGATAGGCGGAGCAGCGCCGATTGTTCCTAATAATATCATAACTTCACCTACAACCTGTGCTGGTGGTGATGGTGCTATTGTAGTAACATTTACAGGAGGCACACCTCCATATCAATGTAGTATTGATGGAGGAACCACATTCATTCCAGGTGGAACTTTCTCTAACTTACCTGTAGGGGCATATGTTGTTGATTGTATAGATGCGAATGGCTGTTTAGCTGATCCTATAGAAGTAATTGTAGAAGATGGTTGTAACTGCGCAGTAACGGGCACAATCACGACAACAGATGCCATATGTGGCTCTGCAAGTGGTACAGCTACGGCTGTTGCTGTAGGTGGTACAGCACCTTATACTTATCTATGGGACACAGGAGGAAATACACAGACTATTACTGGATTAACACCGGGGACTTATACTGTTTTCATCGTAGATGCAAATGGCTGTGATTTTACGACTGCTGGTGTAGTGGGTGATTCTGGTGTGCTGGAAGTTGAATTAGAATCAACGGACCTGGTATGTAATGGTGATAATAATGGCTCCGCTTCTGTGGTAACGCCAGGTACTTTCAATTATTCATGGAATACAGGCTCAACTGCTTCGTCTATTAATGGCTTGACA
This sequence comes from Saprospiraceae bacterium, assembly GCA_020627965.1. GTDB lineage: Bacteria > Bacteroidota > Bacteroidia > Chitinophagales > Saprospiraceae > JAHDEO01. Next base: position 3,292 of record JAHDFX010000045.1, read on the forward strand.
GGTGGCACATACACAGTTACTGTAACACAGGGGAGTTGTGTAGATATTCAAACTGTTGTCGTTAACGAACCAGCTGCTCTAACTGCGACGGTTCAAACACAAGACAGCCCATGTAGTGACAATAATGGTGTTGCAACAGCTATTGCTTCAGGGGGTACACCTCCGTTTACTTATCTATGGAACACAGGAGATATGGTGCCAGCTATTGGTGGATTAGCTTCTGGCTCATACACCGTAACAATAACCGATGCAAATGGCTGTGAAACTATTGGCGGCGGCTCATTATCAAGTCAGAACTCAGGACCAGTAGTTACTTTGAATCCAGGATCACAAACAAGCGTTTCTTGTAATGGAAATAGTGATGGTTCAGTAGACATTAACGTTGGAAGTGGAACAGCTCCATTTACATATGATTGGAGTAATGATGGTACAGGTGACAACGATGATACAGAAGATTTGGGCAATGTACCAGCAGGTACTTATACCGTTATCGTAACAGATAATAATGGGTGTATTGGCGTATTAACAGTAAATGTGTCAGAACCAAGCCCAATGTCATTATCTTACAATACAATGCCTTCTGGCGGAAACGATGGTGTTGCATCAGTCAATGTAGCAGGCGGAGTTCCTCCATATTCTTACCAATGGAGTAATGGTGGAACAACACAAACTATCTCAGGGCTGTCGCCAGGAACTTATAGTGTTGTTGTAACGGATGCTAACGGTTGTACAACTAATGGTAGCGTTACGGTCGAAGAATACACAGGTACTTTTAATTTAGAAAACCTGAATAGCTTTGAATTATATCCGAATCCGTCTACAGGCGAGTTTAATGTGGCATTGGATTTCTCTGTGTTTACACAGATAGATCTTGTTATTTATAATGCACTAGGGCAGGATATGGTACACTTCTACCAAGAGGGTACAAGTATGCAAATCCCTGTTAATATTAGCGAACAAGCTGCTGGAACTTACTTTGTTGTTGTAATGACAGACAAAGGCAGAGCAGTCAAAAAACTATCGCTAATTAGATAAAACTAATTGTCGATTTTAAAAAACAATAAAAACGTCTCGGCACACTATTTGGTCGAGGCGTTTTTTGTTTTGAGTCACACTGGACTTTATTTGAGTGTATATTACAATAGGGGAAGTGTATCAACTATAAATTTATTTATTCACCCTGTCGAATCTTATTATTACAAATAATTACTATGAAAGCATTGTTTTTACCTTTTGTGGCATTATTACTATTTGGTAACCTTTTTGCCCAAAATTTAAGCATTGAGTCCGGAGAGCATTTGCACATAACTGATATGCGTTGTGGCTCAACAGAACACCACCAGCACCTTCAAAATACATACCCTGATCAATTTGTACAGGATGAAGCTTTTGAAGAATGGGTACAAGAAAAAATAGAACGATTAAGAGCTGATCGTGCAGCAGGGCGCCAAATGCCTGTTATGACTATTCCTATTGTCTTCCACGTTATTCACAATAATGGACCAGACAACCTGGCAGCTACTTATATCAATTCACAAATCGAACAATTGAACTTCGATTATAGAAAGACGCCAGGAACTTCAGGAGATAATACCAGTCCGGTTGGAGCCGATACGGAAATAGAGTTTTGTCCAGCCGTCATTGATCCTAATGGAAATACAATGGCAGAGCCGGGTATTAATCGTATTCAATCAGGTTCTGCTGGTTTTATAAATCCGCCTTATGGAGATTTTTATATGGATGGAACCATTAAACCAGCCACAATTTGGGACCCTGAACAATACTTCAATGTATGGGTGGCAGATTTGAGTTATGGTTTATTAGGTTATGCTCAATTTCCCAGTAATTCAGGTCTCCCAGGGCTTGGCGCCAATGGTGGTGCAGCCAATACTGATGGCTGTGTAATTCTTTATTCTTCTACAGGAAGTACAACGAATCCTCACCCGCAAGGTGGTGTTTATGGTGCCGGACGAACGCTGACGCACGAAGCAGGACACTGGCTCGGATTACGCCATATTTGGGGAGATTCTAATTGTGGTGATGATTTTTGTGCGGATACGCCAACCCAACAGACTGCAAGTTTTGGTTGCCCAAATACAACTACCTGTGATGGCGTAGCTGATATGAAAGAGAATTATATGGATTACTCAAATGATGTATGTTTCAATATCTTTACTTTCGACCAGAAAGACAGGATGCAGGCAGTACTTATGAATTCTCCACGAAGGGCTAATCTGGTCAACTCCGCAGTATGTGAACTTGACCCTTCCTGTGCCGGATTTTCAGTAACTTCTACGTCGAATGATGTGAACTGTACAGGAAGCGGATCTGCTACAGTCACAGCAACTGGCGGTACACCTCCATTTACTTATACCTGGAGTAATGGTGGCAATGGAGCAACAGAAACGGGCTTATCGGCAGGTACATATACTGTAACCATTTCAGATACAGGTAGCCCGGGATGCGATGAAATAGTGACTATAACCATCGACAATGCACCTAATACACTTAATGGAACAACAAATTCAACTAATGAAACTTGTATAGGTGCAGACGGAGAAGCAACGGTAACAGCATCAAGTGGTACACCACCATATACCTATCAGTGGGATGCAACAGCAGGCGGACAAAATACAGCTACGGCTAATGGGCTTGTAACTGGTGTTTATAATGTTACTATTACAGATGCAAATGGTTGTGAATTCGTAGCACAAACTACTGTAGGGTATTCTGATTTATTGGAATTTGAATTGGAATCAACAGATTTATCATGTAATGGAGATGGAAACGGCTCAGCTTCTGTAACTACGCCTGGCTCATTCAACTATATCTGGAATACAGGTTCAACAGCATCATCTATTACCGGATTGAGCGGAGGAACTTATACCGTTACAGTTACTGAGGGCAATTGTATCGGTACAGAAACAGTTGTAGTAACTGAACCAGATGCCCTGCTTACAAACATTCAGGTGCAGGATAGTCCTTGTAGTGATAATAATGGCACAGCAACTGCTGTTGTTTCTGGCGGTACTCAGCCATTTACTTACAACTGGAATACAGGCGATAATATCCAGGCTATCGGTGGCTTATCCTCAGGCACATATATTGTAACAATCACAGATGATAATAACTGTACATCAGTAGCAAGCGGCACTGTAATTAGTGAGAATCAAGGACCCGTAGTTGTTTTGGGACAAAATACTCAAACAACAGTGTCCTGTAATGGAGATAACGACGGAAGAGTCGATATTACTGTAAACGGAGGTGCTCCGCCACTATCGTACAGTTGGAGTAATGGAGCTACGACTGAGGATATTAATAATGTAGCTCCGGGATTATATACGATCGTTGTGGCTGATGCAAACAATTGCCTTGCCGTACTATCAGTAGAAGTTGCTAATCCAGACCCTATAACACTAAGCTATAATTCAATGCCTTCTGGCGGCAATGATGGCGTAGCTGCTGCGATAGTAGCTGGAGGAATCCCTCCGTATTCCTATCAATGGAGCAATGGTGGAACCACGCAAACTATCACAGGCCTGGCGCCCGGTACATATAATGTAGTAGTAACGGATGTGAACGGTTGTATGACTGATGGCAGTGTAGTCGTTGAACAGTATACAGGTGTTTTTGACCTGGCTGATCTAAATAGCTTTGATTTATATCCAAACCCATCTAATGGAGAATTCACTATAGCATTGGATTTCTCTATATTCACAAAAGCAGATATTATTATTTACAATGCATTAGGACAAGACATGGCACATTTCTATCAGGAAGGCACAGCTATGCAAGTCCCTGTAAATATTAGTGAACAGGCTGCCGGAACTTATTTTGTTATCGTAAATACGGATAAAGGCAGAGCAGTGAAAAAGTTCTCTCTAACTAACTAACTAAGATAGATTATTTTAAGAGTTGAAAACGTCCTGATAGACTTTATGTTTGTCAGGACGTTTTTTATTTAAGTCTTCTTTAACAAAAATCAGCCACCAAAATTTATCTGCATATCATCTTATTCGTGTATTTTAAGTACTTATCACTTAAATTAGTGAGCAGAATTACCTTGTATAAGTAATTAGGATATTGATTAATTTGTAATTAATTGATATTAAGTTTTACATTTGTAGTACGTCAACACATTAACACGACAACACATCAACACGAATAATATGAAACAATACATCCTTATATCTATTCTAATACTAATTGCTATTATCCTGACAGCTTGTTCGGGGACACGTCAGCAAACTGGTTTGGATACAAAAAACACTATGGAGACTTTTAATACAGATAATTATGAAGCTGCCTGGAAGACCATCGACTCCCTGGAACGAGAAGGCTTACCCAAGTCAGCATTGGAAAAAACTGAATTACTATTGGCGAAAGCCAGAAAAGAAAACAATGCTCCTCAACTGGTGAAAGCTGTTATCTATCAAAATAAATACAAATCTCAACTTGAAGAAGATGGCTATGTGAAGGCAATTTACAGAATGGAACAGGAAATTGAGAATGCTGCTTTTCCTGCCAAACCTATCTTGCAGTCTATGATGGGGGAGATGTACAATAATTATCTTCAACAAAATTCCTGGCAATTACAAAACAGAACCCAAACCCTGGAATTTAAAACCGATGATGTTCAAACCTGGACAGTTCAGCAACTGAATGAAAAAGCCATTGAATTATATAAAGCTTCCGTTCAGGATAAACGTACGCAACAGGTAGCTATAGAAGCCTTTAAGGATATTTTAAAAGAAGGTAAAGAAACCGAAAACCTGCGCCCGACCATATATGATGTACTGGCACATCGTGCTATCGACTTTTTTGCTAATGAGCGAACGTATCTAACCCAACCTGCCTACAAATTCTACATCAACCAAGCGGAAGCTTTTTCGCCGGTAGACAATTTTGTAAACTATAAATTTGATACCCAGGATGTCAATTCTCATAAGCTGCAAAACCTATTATTAACACAGGAATTACTGAAGTTTCATTTAAAAGATAAAACACCTGAAGCACTTATAGATGCAGACCTGAAACGCCTGAAATTTGTGCATCAAAATGCAGTGATGGGCGATAAAGAGGATCTGTATTTAAAGGCATTGGAAGCATTGCAAACCAAATATAAAGACCATCCTGCCTATGCTCAAATTTCTCATTATATCGCTGAAATTTATTTCAGTAAAGGCAATAAATACCAAGCAGACGGAGACGGAGACGGAACTTACCAATTCGATTTGAAAAAAGCACATGAGATATGTAAAACGGCCAGTGAACGTTTCCCAAATTCCTACGGTGCTGCTTCTTGTCGAAATTTGATCAGAAATATAGAGACTGACGAACTCAGATTAATGACAGAAAAAGTCAACATCAGGAATAAGCCTTTTTTGGTAAAAGTTGATTATAAAAATGTCAAAAAGATCTATTTAAAAACTGTTGAAGTTTCAGAAGAAGATGCTAAGAAGTTGGGCAGAATGAATGGAAATGAAATTGTAAAATTTTTCAATAAGAAAACAGCTACTCAGGAACAATCAGTTAATCTGCCCGATGATGGAGATTTTCAGTCTCATAGTACAGAAATTAGAATAAAAGCTAAAAAATCAGGCAGATATGTGGTTTTAGCGGCTGAAAATGATGATTTTAATCCCGATGCCTGCAAAGTTGCCTATGCTTACACTTATGTGTCAGATATCGCCTTTTTGGATCGTAGTGAAAATGATTATTCATACACATTTTATATGCTGGACAGGGTGACGGGAGAACCTTTGAAAAATGTAAAAGCTGAATTTTTTAAATATCAATATAACAGCCGCAAACGAGAATATGAGACGATACCTGCCGGTACAGAACAAAGTGATGCCAAAGGATTGATTAAAGTCAATTCAGATGGTGGAAGAGACAGACTCAGTGCGAAATTTACTTATAAAGATGATGTACTTTTTCTGAATGACACTTACTACATGCGCGGAAGCTCAGAGGGAAGAAGCTACACCTCTACGACATTTTTTACCGACAGAGCTATTTATCGCCCCGGACAAACCATCTATTTCAAAGCATTGGTCATGAATTATGATAGTGACAGGATGCCAACCATAAAACCGAATGTTCCAATTACTATAACATTCAAAGATGTCAATTATCAGGATGTAGAAACATTAAAACTACGCACGAATGAATACGGAACAGTCAGTGGCTCATTCACAGCCCCTATGGCGGGTTTATTAGGACGAATGACAATCACTTCAAGCGAAGGCAACGGCAGACACTCTATTCGTGTAGAAGAATACAAAAGACCAAAATTTGAAGTCAGTTTTGAGCCGGTAAAGGGCAGTTTCAAATTGGATGACAAGGTCAAGGTCAGCGGACAGGCCAAAGCTTATGCAGGCAGTAATGTCGATGGGGCAGAGGTCTCTTATCGTGTAGTCCGTGAAGTGCGCTTCCCATACTGGCGCTGGTGGGACTGGGGCTGGCGAATTCCCTGGAGCAGCGAATCTATGGAAATTACCAATGGTACGACCAAAACAGATGAAACAGGCAAGTTTGAAATAGAATTTACAGCTTTGCCGGATCGTTCTATTCCTCTTGATCGCAAGCCTGAGTTCAGCTACAAAGTCATCGCCGATGTAACGGATATTACAGGCGAAACTCATAGCCAGACCACTTACGTAAAAGTAGGAGCTATAGCGCTTAGCGCAAATATTTCTGTTCCTGAGCAGATTAATAGGGACAGTATGAAAACACTAGCCATCAGCACTAAAAACCTGAATGGCGAATTTGAACCAGCCAAAGGAACGATCAAAATCGAAAAACTTATTACTCCTGATATCAATTACCTGACTCGGCGTTGGAGTACACCAGATAAACCGACTATTTCTGAAGCAGAATTTAAGCGGGATTTTCCATTGTTTGCTTACAAAGATGAAGATAAAAAGGAAAATTGGGCAGTGACAAGGGCTGTCTTTACGGAGGATTTTGATACAGAGAAAAGCAAAGAATATGATCTGTCGAAAATGGGAGGCAGAACAGCATTAGGCTGGCACAGACTGACCTTTAAAACTCAAGATAAATATGGAGAAAAAATTGAAGTGATTAAACATTTTCTACTATATGATCTGGATGAAAGAACCGTACCAGACAACTCTACTTACTGGCACGTCAATGAAAAAACAAACCTTGAGCCAGGCGAACAGGCTAAAATGTACTTCGGTTCAGCAGAACCCCCTGTACATGTTCTTTACGAACTAGAAGAAGATAAAAAAACAGCTAAAACAGAATGGATAAAAACGAGTGATTTGGCCAATCGGAGTGTAAATATTCAGGAAAAACACAGAGGGAATATTTATTACAAACTAAGCATGGTCAGAAACAATCGTGCTTATGTGAATAGTTATACCCTGGTCGTTCCCTGGTCTAATAAAGACCTTACAGTGGAATACGCCACATTTAGAGATAAATTATTACCAGGACAAGACGAAGAATGGCAGATCAAAATATCAGGACATAAAGGAGATAAAGTAGCTGCCGAAATGCTAGCTTCTATGTACGATGCTTCTTTGGATGCTTTCGTTGGTCATTCCTGGAATCTGCCAGGCTATCCGACAAGACGTGCTTATAGAAATACACTGACTGAGCGCAATAATTTCAGTTCCACATCATCTACCAGAACATATATAGAACAGGACAATGGTCGTGAAAGTGAGAAAAACAGAATTTATCCGAATTTAAGATGGTTTAACTTTAATGGAAACCTTGGTCGATTCGGATTTTATTCAGAGCCACTTATGATGGAGGCAGAAAGTATGGAAATGGAAATATCCGCGCCCAGACCCAAAGGTAGAAAGCTAAGTAAAAGTGCGCCAGCGATGGCGGGTGCAACAATGGATGTAACTGCCGATAGTGCTGTGCCGCCACCTCCGCCACCTCCGCCTCCAGCATCCCCCGGAGGAGGTAATGATGACAATGGAGAAGAACAAGGAGGTGAAGAAACCGATTTCTCGGATGTGAAAGTACGTGCCAATCTTAATGAAACAGTCTTTTTCTTTCCAGATTTGCAGACAGATGCAGAAGGCAACATCATTATCAAATTTAAAATGAATGAAGCCTTGACAAGGTGGAAATTCATGGGTGCTGCACACACAAAAGACTATCAATATGCCTATACTCAGAAAGAGATTGTCACACAAAAAGACTTAATGGTACTCCCTAATCCACCACGATTTTTTAGAGAGCGTGATGAAATATATTTTGCCGCTAAGGTGAGTAATTTATCTGAAAAAGACTTGTCTGGTTCAGCTCAATTACTCTTATTCGATGCTTTGACGATGGAGCCACTGGATGTACAGTTTGGCAATCGGGATTATTCAAAACAATTCACAGCACCTAAAGGACAGTCTGCGCCATTAAGCTGGAAACTGAAGGTGCCTGAAAATGTCTCTGCGGTGACCTGGCGCATTGTGGCAAAAGCCGGGAATTTCTCCGATGGAGAAGAAAGTAGCCTGCCTGTCCTGACCAATCGTATGATGGTGACGGAGACAATGCCATTGCCCGTAAGGGGAAATGAAACTAAGTCATTTACTTTCAAAGCGATGGAAAAAGCCAGTCAGTCGAACACACTATCTCATCATAAAATGACTTTGGAATTTACTTCCAATCCAGCTTGGTATGCGGTACAGGCATTGCCTTATCTGATGGAGTATCCTTACGATTGTACCGAGCAGATATTTAGCCGTTATTATGCCAATTCACTGGCAAGTTCAGTAGCTAATTTGCATCCGAAAGTCAAGCGGGTGTTTGAAGCCTGGAAGGGTACGGATGCACTGGAAAGCAACCTGTCCAAAAATCAGGAACTGAAAACGGCATTGCTGGAAGAAACGCCCTGGGTGCTCAATGCACAAAGCGAAGCACAGCAAAAAAAGCGTATTGGTTTATTGTTCGACCTGAATAAAATGGCACAGGAAGAAGAAATTGCTTTACGCAAAATAAGCGAACGTCAGTTGAGTAATGGCGGTTTCTCCTGGTTCCCTGGCGGACGGGATAGCTGGTACATCACTCAGTATCTTGTAGAAGGCATGGGACACTTGAATAAGCTTGGTGTCAAGTCGCTGCAAAACGACCAAAAGGCGGCTCAAATGATGAATCGTGCCGTAAAATACACCGATGATCGCATTGCAGAAAAATATACAGAACTGCAAAAATGGATCAAGAAGAATAATGGTAAAATGAGTGATGACCATCTTGATAATATGGCGATTCATTACCTCTATGCCCGTACATTTTTCAATGAGATTCCTGTGAACGGAAAAGCCAAAGAAGCTTTTGATTATTACATGGGACAAGCAGACGAGTACTGGCTCAAGAAAGGCATCTATATGCAAGGCATGTTGGCGCTCGCTTTACAGCGCAATAATAAAACAGAAACACCGGCAAAGATCGTCAAATCACTTAAAGAACGTTCCCTGAATAACGAGGAATTAGGCATGTACTGGAAATATAATACCGGCTATTACTGGTATCAATTACCCATAGAAACTCATGCCATGATGATAGAAGTATTCCGCGATGTAGCCGATGACGATCAGGCAGTAGACGACCTGAAAGTCTGGATGCTAAAGAACAAACAGACCACGCATTGGAAGACCACAAAAGCGACTGCATCAGCCGTTTATGCTTTATTGATGTCGGGTCAAAACTGGTTACTGGAAGATGATCCTGTTCAGGTAAAAGTCGGCAATAAAACCATCGACCAAAGTAAGCTGGATGTAGAAGCTGGTACAGGCTATTTTAAAACAAGCTGGACAGATGTAGAGAATAATATGTCGAAAGTAGAGGTTCAAAACCCCAATGATGTCGTTGCCTGGGGAGCCATGTATTGGCAGTATTTCGAGGATTTAGACAAAATAGAAACCTTCGAGGATACACCACTGACTTTGAAAAAGGAACTATTCCGCGAAGAAAATACAGATACAGGACCAGCTATCCGCCCGATCAGCGCAGGCGCTACACTTAAGCCAGGCGACAAGCTGAAAGTCCGGATAGAATTGCGTGTAGACCGGGATATGGAGTATGTCCATATGAAGGATATGCGTGCGTCTGGCTTTGAGCCGATGAATGTGCTCAGTCAATACAAATGGCAGGGCGGACTAGGCTATTATGAGTCCACTCGCGACGCTTCCACGAATTTTTTCATTGACTATTTACGTAAAGGAACTTATGTGTTTGAGTACCCCTTACGTGTGAATCATAAAGGCAATTTCTCGAATGGTATTACAACAATTCAGTGTATGTATGCACCGGAGTTTACCAGTCATTCCGAAGGAATTCGGGTAAAAGTGGAGTAGAGGAGATGTGTTGAAGTGTTGGTGTGTTATCGTGTTGAAGTGGAGGCGATGACACACTAACATACTCTTAAACGTAAAATAGTGGAGTAGAAAATGAGATATTTTATACCGATTATTATCCTTATTATTTCTGGTTGTGCTTTCAATCAGCAGACTCAAATTCGCAAGGATAATAAACAGACATTTATAGAGCTTGAAGAATTTGGTTTTCGGACTAAACCTATTCTCAACCGGGAATATATCATTTTTCTGTGCTGGTATGTCGCTGTATATGGAGAGTCTTACCCAGATAAAGTGCTGGAAATACTTCCACTTAATACATCATATAAACCCCGTATGAATTTAAGGGAGACAGAAGATATTTTTACACATGTTGACGTTAACCCAATATTTAAAAATTACATCCTGAACCCTAAATACATAGACTATCCTCTCATCGGACTTTCCAAACATCAAGTATTGGAGCTGCAAAAATGGATGACCGACAGGTATAATGAAAATTTACTTATTGATACCAAATACCTGGATTTTAATCCTTTTCAAAAAGACGAAGATTGCTATGTGCTTGAGGCAGCATTGGCAGGGCAGTATATGGGGCTTATTGCAGAAAACTGGAACGATAAATATGAGCTTATGTCTACTTCTGATAGATGGCAGGAATATGCTTATAAATCGAACTTTCGACTTCCTTATAATGAGGAATTAGTAAGTATGAAAAGACGGAGTGATATAAGTAATGACTTACAAGAGTATTCCTTCGGAAAAGAAGATTTTTTGTGGGATTGGCATAAAGACTTTTTTGAAACATCTAAGATGAAGATTAAATGGAGAGAGCAGTTATTTGCAGGTTTTTTTGGCGAAAATTTCCACTATCCCTTTCCTGATAATTTAGATTTTCAACTACCACGTACTTCTATGAAAGCTATAATTCTGGAAGAAAGTGAGCCGCAATTCGTCAATTCTGAGTACATGCAAAAGGATTATATTTCTCCAAAAGACTCACTAGGAAGAATGAGTTTTGTAGTGGTAGGTGCCGATCAGGAAAATCGCCCAATCGTGGCTGACAGGATACAAGCGTCTAAACAACCTCTTTACAATGGAATTTATAGAATAGTGTATAATAAAACGATTGATCCATTTGTTAATGAATAAGCAATTTCTCCGTCACCGTATTCATGCCATCGTCAATTACATAAATATAAACGCCTGGCGCATAGCCGTTCAGGGAAATTGTATAATTGCCAGCTCCTGAAGCCTGCCAACTCGTTTCATAGACTTGCTGACCGAGATAATTGTATAATCTAAATTTAGCTCGTTCACTGATCTCAGTAAAGTTGACGGAGATTTGATTTTTAGCTGGATTGGGATAGACGGACATATTGGATAAAACAGGGAAATCTATGCCTTTGATAATGGAATATTCATAGTTTCCATTACTGTCAAATACTTTTAAACGATAAGCATTAAAACCTATTAATGGCTCAGTATCGGTAAATGTATAGGAAGTAGGTGTATTCGTGTTGCTTGTGGCATTGACGGTGCCTATATAGCTAAAATTGAAATCTCCTATGGAGCGATAAACTTCAAAGTAAGCCGTATTTAATTCTTCAATAGTTGTCCAGTTGACAGCGATTTGCTGCTCATTGGCTGATAAATTTATGTCCTGAATTTCAAAAAAAGGCGGATTGCAATTAGGGTATAAAAAGCCTTCATCTATTCCTGTTAAGCCTTCCGGGTCTGTTACGGTCAGTGTTACTCTGTAATAATAAGTTCCTTCAAGGCAACCTAAAGGAGCTATCAATGTGCTGGTTAATGGCGCATTATCAGTCGACTCCAGATGGAAATGGCTGTTGTGGTGCAAAATAGTCTGCCATTCATAAGTGAGTTCACTATCTGAATGTTCATTATCGACCACATTTGCGATAAGCGGAAGCTGAGTAGTTCCACTAATCGGGTAAGTATCTCCATCTTCAAAACTGGTAATATCAACCTGTGGAGGCGAATTATTTAGCGATATAATGATATTGTCTGTATCAGTCGCACCAAGGCTATCTGTTACGGTGAGTGTTGCTGTATAGCTAAAAGGCGTATTGCCTGACGCTGTATAAGTATGATTCGTATTAATACCGACAGCCGTATTTCCGTCCCCGAAATCCCAGCTATAACTAAGTGGCAGTTCATTGGGGTCAAAAGAATTGGAAGCATCAAAATTGACAGTCAAAGAGCTAGCTCCATAATTGACATCTGACTCAGCAATAGCAACAGGCGGAGGATTACCACCATAACAAACTTTAAATAACTTATCTGAAAAATACCGAAAAAAATACAGGCAGCCATCATTAGGATTGACACCCAAATGTACAATAAAGCCAGAATTATCGGCAAATGGCTCCACGCTGGTCAGTTCTTGTGCTTCATTGAAATTAAAACGCTTGATCCAGCCATTAAAATCACAGACATACAAAGAATTTTGATAATCTTCAGGGAAGTTGTCATCTGTATAAAACTCTCCGGCAATAATAGCAACACCAGTAAATGTATCCGACTCTACAGGGCTGTCGTTGGCTAATACACTGACCTCCGTAGCTTCGCCATTATCACCAAAACCAGGAACAAAAGTACGGGTAGGCGGATACCAACTATTATTATTATGACAAATAGCAGGGCGACTATGCATAAACAAATTTTCTTCGATGGGGATTTGCTGATTATTGTCACAAGGATTGGGAAAATTAGGTGTATTTAGGGATTCTTGTACTAATAAGTCCTGATATTCAAAATACTCTTCATTGCAACCGCCAGCATTAAATAGAGGATTAGGTGCATCCAGATTAGGTGTCCAGGTAAAAGCATAAGTAATTTGAGTACCCATACCCTCATAAATCGGCCAGCCAAAATTTTGCCCGCCTTCTGCTAAGACATTTAACTCTTCCCAGCTACCAGAACCGACATCAGAAACAAATAGAACACCTGGATTCCCCTCAGATTCAAAATGACTACCAGTCTCAGGTCTTAATGCCATTCGGTACGGATTACGTAAGCCCAAAGCCCAGACCTTTGAGCGTGGAGCACGAGGATCATTTGGGTCATAAAAAGGATTACTAGGTACTCCGTCACCCGTTGCGGGATCGATACGTAGTATTTTTCCACTTTGTGTATCAATAAGTTGTGAGCGAAAAGCGCCTGTGTATTCCTGGCTACGTATAATTCCATCTGCCAGTCCTTCATCCTCAAAGTTGGCTTGTAAAGCCGCTCCGTCGCCTACAGAAATCAGTAATGTGCCATCGGTTCCAAACACCAAAGCCCCCATAGAATGGGATTTTTGCAGAACAGGCACGCCCGTCGAACGGGTTTCACCCAGTAAAACAAATCGGCTATCAGGAACCAGCGTTTCAAAATTATTATTTATATCGGCTGTAAAACGGGTTACTCGTCCTATAGTGGCGCCTAGCCAGGTGGAGTCGGGGTGATATTCAGGCGTTCCATAATGCAGCAAATAGTGTCGATCTACAACATAAGCCGTATAGAAATATCCATTATCCAGAAAATCGGGATCTAGGGCAAAACCGAGCAAACCCAAGTCGAGTTCCGTAATTATCTCTTCACTAATATCTAGCAGGGGAGTAGGTGATTTTACGCCGTTTGAATCTACAAGATATACACGTCCTGCTTTTTCCCAGGCAAACATTTGCCCATTTTTATCAAAAGTAAAACCAACAGGTATATCCCAGCCTGCACTGACTTCTGTTTCATAAAAATCGTCAGGTAATTCAATGTCTTGGGCGATAAGTAGGCTGGGAATACTAATAAATAGGGCGACGATGATATTTCTGCACTGAATAGCTAAGGAACACTAATGAAATTTGTAGAGTTCACAAGATAGGGAAATTTAGGGAGGTGTTATTAGGTTTTATGCCGACTAAATTTTTAATTCATTTTATATTTTTCTCTATATTCTGAAGGACTGAGACCTTCCTTTTTTTTGAATAATCTTGAAAAATATTGTGGATATTCAAAACCTAATTCATATGCGACTTCAGAAATACTTTTATTCGGTTTCAATAAAATATTCTTGGCTTCATCAATCAAATATAACTGCAAGTGTTCTGTTGTGGTTTTACCTGTTTCTTTTTTTAGCGTGTCACTTAGGTAGCGTTGTGAAACCGACATTTTTCCTGCTATCTGCTCTATACTGGGAATACCTTTCTCTTGAAGAAGTCCTGATTCAAAATAGGTATTTAATTGTTGGTTAAATTGTTCTAATAAATCATTCGACAGCTCTTTCCGATTTAAAAACTGCCTTTCATAAAAACGATTAGCATATTTTAAAAGGGTGCTTAAGTGAGAAATAATGATATCTTTACTAAACTCATCCGGGGTGTTTTGATATTCTATTTTGATATTCTCAACAATAGATTCTATCTGGCTTTCCTCTTTTGGAGAAAGATGCAAGGCTTCATTTATGGAATAGGAAAAGAACCTGTATTTTTTAATTTGCTGTGCTAATTCTGTTCCTTTAAGAAAATCTTCATGAAAATTTATCGAAAAACCTTTTTGCTCAAAAAATAGACTGTCATCCCATTGCAAAACTTGTCTTGGAGCAATAAAAATCAATACTCCATTGGTAAAATCATATTTTGTTCTTCCGTAGTTTAAATTTCCTTTAACTATCTTCTTTAAACTAATAGAATAACAATCATTAGAAATCGGTGGTGAGCTTTTCCTTGGGCATGGAAGAAAATTCTCGCCTGTTGCAAATAAGACGCTCAACATTGGATGCTCAGCACGAGGTAGTTGTATGTAATCTAAGTATGCGGATAATGTTTTGAAATGCTGCATTTTTAATTTTTCAGCTCTTTTTCTATTGACATTAATTGTTGATTATAGGCTTCAATTCGGGCATGGGCTGTACCATCAATCAATAAAATAACGACCATCATTGCAATAGTTGTAATCATACTTGCCCGCCAAACAGGTTTGTCAATGAATACAATGACCAGGGCACAAGCGATGATAATAAAAGGAATTGCTTTAAATACAATGGTTCTATATTCCTTTAAAGTACTTTCAGCACGCACCAGCTCTGATGCTACAAAAGCCGATGCATCACTATTGTAAGCCGTTTCAAATTTTGTAATTCTTGATTTATTGGTAAAAAACAATCCAAATCCTATCGTCATAAGTAAAGCACCTGCTACCAGGGTAGGGATAATGTATGCTCTTGCCATGTCGGTTTTTCCTAATTGCCAAAAACCGATACTTGCCAATATAAACAGGACTCCGAAAAGAATGAAAAATGGGGTTGAAAATAATTCGGATTTAACCCAATCTGTTGCTGTTTTTAATATATCCATGTCTTTTTTTTAATTTAAAACGCCCACTTAACACCCGTTTCTTTTTCGGAAAGGTCCCATAATCTTTTGGCTACCGCTTTGTCTTTGGCGTGAGGTTCTATATGATGTGCTCCAACCGGACCAACCCAATTATTGCGTCCTGTAGGGCCATAAAAAGCTTTCTGGTCTAAATTCTCTTCGGTAGCACACATCAATTCAGGATAGGCACCATTCTCGGCAGGCTGTGTCAATGGAGATAATTTCATCAGACCAAAGATGGCTCTCATCATTAAGCTGCCACTTGTATTGATAAGGTTTGTTCTGGAAGACCCGGGATGACAAGCATAAGCTTTAACCGCTGTTTTACCAGCTTTTTCCAATCTATCCTGCAATTCATAGATAGTCATAATCTGAGCCAGTTTACTTTGGCTATAGGCATTATTACCAGTATAGTCTTTATCCCAATTCAAATCGTCAAATTTGATGGCTTTTATACCCATATCATACCCCATACTACCTACTGTTACAATACGTCCTTTTGATTTTTCAATCAATGGATATAGCAAAGCCTGCAATGTAAAATGTCCGAAGTAATTCACTCCCATTTGACTTTCCCAGCCATCTACTGTTATCTTTTGAGTGGGCACTTGTGCTATTGCGGCATTACACATTAAGGCATCTATACGTGTCACTTTCTCAAGTACCTCTGCTGCCGCCGCTTTTACAGAAGCCTGTTCTGCCAAGTCCATACGTATATTAGATACGTCTATATTGTTGCCAAGTTTTTGCTTTAATGCCGTAATGGTATCTTCTGCTTTTTTACCATTACGGTTTAACATCACTACTTTTGCGCCCTTAGACAGTAGTATCCGTGTTGCTTCAAATCCTGTACCGCTTGTAGTGCCTGTTATGAGATAGGTTTTACCACTCAAATTCCCTAATCTTTCGGGAGTCCAGCCTTGTTTGCCAAATTTATTTGTATTCATCTTCGATTATTTGTTTGTCTACTTGTGACAAAGATAGGTATTAATCGTTTGAAGGTAGGATAGAAGCAGTTTTAGCGACTTATACTAAATTTCGAATTTTGTATATTTTTTGGTTTTATGGGAATTGTTAGTCCACCGTGACTCGTGGATCAAGGACGGCATAGAATACGTCTACCAGAATATTGATAATCACGAAAACAAAAGCAGCAAACAAGACCGAACCCAATACAACAGGTAAATCGTAATCTACCAGGGCATTAATCGTCAATAAACCTAAGCCATTGAAGTTAAATACTTTTTCTACAAAAAAAGCACCAGCAAGCAGACTCGCAAACCAACCTGAAGCCGCTGTTAAAACGGGATTCAAGGCATTGCGCAAAGCATGTTTAAATACTGTTTTATAAAAAGATAAACCCTTTGCTTTTGCTGTTCTGATATAATCTTCATTCAGTACGTCTAGCATAGAAGAACGAGTAAGCTGAGTAATCAAGGCTATTGGGCGAATCCCTAAAGCAATGGCAGGTAGAATTAAATTTTTCCAAACAAAAACCCGCTCGCCTGTAAAATTATCTATATCCGTCAGTCCACCTTGCAAATTTAAACCTGTATAAGGGCCAAGATAATAACCAAAAATAATGGCTATAATGATACCAGTCACATAGCTTGGTAATGAATAACCTAAAGTGGAAGTGATGACAGCCATATTGTCAAACCAGGAATACTGTTTTAGCGAGGCAATGATACCCAAAATAACACCAATCAATACGCCAAAAAACATTGCGGTAGCTGCCAGAATAAAAGTCTGAGGTACAGCTTCTATAAGCATTTCAGAGACCTTCCGTCCACTTTGAAAAGACTCTCTCAGGTAAGGTGTTTTTAACGCAAGCACTTTTTCGCCTAATGGCAATAGCTTGAAATAACTATATTTCTCAGCATTATAGTCTGTATTTGCGTGGATGGAAACAGGAGAAATGTCATTTAGATATAACCGAAACTGAGTGCTTAAAGGCTTATCTAAACCAATTTCTTTTTGTTTTTGCTCAACCATAGCAGCATCAGCGTTCTGTCCAAAGGTCAGTTGTGCCGGATCGACTGGTGCCAGATAGATGATAGACAAAATAATTAATGTCACCAGCAGAATGACGACTAGGCCATAGCCAAGCCTTTTAGCGACAAAAGCCGGATGTTTGATTGAAAAGAATATTAGAGAGATACAGGCAAGTATTCCGACTGTAGTGAGTGCAGAACCTACAAGATCGAATTTCCTCCATATCAACACCACAAAGAACAACAGAGCGGTTATTCCGCTTTTCAATATTGCAGGATTCAGTTTTTTGATAGTCTTTAATTTTGGTAGTGTCGCAATCAACCTACGACGGTTTTGTCTCGCTTCTTCAAATTGAACTCCGTTCTGAATATTTTGTCCCAAAAGTCGCTGCTCACACCATAACCATTATCAGGGTCATGATAGTGATGTATCATGTGATGCTCCTTTAGTTTCTTCCAGTAAGGATGTTTGATATTGGCGTGATGCAAGGCATAATGCGTCATATCATACACTAAATAGCCAGCAATAAAACCTGCGAAAAAAGGCATAGTGGCTGGGGCACCAATAAGGTATTTAAAAAGATGAAAGAACAGTAAAGCAAGAGGGATGCCCAAAGCTGGTGGCATGACTAGTCGAAGTGAATCATTTGGATAATCATGATGAACTCCATGTGCGATAAAGTGAATTTGTTTACCCAGTTTACCAGGAGGCTCATAATGGAATACGAATCTATGCAGAACGTATTCGGCAAGCGTCCAGAATGCAGCACCGCCTACAAGCCAGGGAATCATCATCCAGCCCATTTTATGACTGGCAAGTCCCCAATAGAGACAAGATAATATAACAGGTACAAAAACGAATAAAGGCACACTCCAGTGAACCCGTGAAAACAGATCCAGGAATTTATTGTGAAACAGAGGTGGTGACTCGTCTTTATTTGATACAAAGTTTTTCGCCATGATTTTAGTTATAGTTAGTGTATGATTTAATCATACTATTCGGTTCAGAGAATAGATACAAGTTACAAAATTAATAAAAAACCCTGTTTAGGATAAAATCATTGTTTATATTAGTTCTACGATATAGCAAAAATAAACTTTTTAATCATGGATATGCCTAAAATTTATCGATCATATACTAATTTTATACCCACTTTTGTGTTCTTAGTGGTGTTTTCCTGTTCTGCTTTCGCACAAACAGATGCCAATAAACTCGTCACGGCTATATTGGGAGAAACACCAATAGAGGAAGACCTTCAAGAACTTTGCGACGAAATAGGGGGCAGGGTAACTGGTTCAAAAGCCAATGAAGCTGCCGTAGAGTGGGCATATCAGAAATTTAAAGCAGCAGGTGTAAAAGTAGATAAAGTTCCCTTCGAGATGCCTGCTTTATGGCTTGAAAAATCCACCACTGCGGAAATTAGCGGAGGAATAGCCATGACGCCACAGATTGTATCTAAATTTTACTCACCAGCCCAAACACATGAGGGAATTCTTCTGAATGCAGGTATGGGAACAGCGGAAGATTTTACCCGATTGGGCAATCGTGCAAAAGGTGCATTTATTTTGGTGGAAACAGAGATATGCCTGGATATTAACGGCTTATTTGCAGAATATGTAGCCGCTTCTAAAACGGAAGACCTAGCCAGAGCCGCAGGAGTAAAGGGGATTGTTTTTATGGCTTCACGCCCCAATAAACTCTTATATAGCTTCGTTTCTAAAAAAGTATACGACAATGAAATGCCTCAGCTAGTCATGGCGCGTGAGGATGCCAGACGTTGCCTGCGTAGCCTGAGAAACGGCAAAAAACTCAACATTAAAGTCGATATTGATGCAGATACAGGAGGAGCTTATAAAGCTTATAATGTTATTGGCGAAATCAAAGGAAAAGAAAAACCAAAAGAAGTTGTTATTATTGGCGCTCATCTGGATTCCTGGGCTTTGGGAACTGGTGCAAATGATAATGGATGCAATGTTTCTATGCTGATAGATATTGCCCGTCAAATTGAAAAACTTGGGATTCGCCCCAAACGAACGATCCGCTTTGCTTTGTGGAATGGAGAAGAACAGGGATATTTTGGTTCCTGGGCTTACACCGATGAGCAAGGTAAAAAACTGGATAAACACATGATGGCAATGTCTGTAGATATAGGTAGTGGAGCCATTTTTGGTTTTTTTACCAATGGAAGAAAAGAACTGATGCCAGCTTTAGATGAGGTACTCAAACCCGTTCAGGTATTTGGACCTTATCAGCACGTCGATGCAGCTATTGTAGGCACCGATAATTTTGATTTTATGATGGAAGGAGTACCTAATTTGGTCGCTAATCATTTGGCAGCCAATTATGGTACGACTTATCACTCGGCTTCCGATACTTATGATAAAGTCGATTTAAAATCATTAAAAATTAACTCAGCTATTATAGCTTCAGTAACGCTGGGCTTTGCTAATTTGCCCGACGATAAAATTAATTGGAAAAGACATAACCATGAGCAAATAGAAGCTTTGGTGGAAGAACAAAGCCTGGAATTCTCTATGCGCATGTTCAATGTCTGGAAAGACTGGGAAGCAGGCAAGAGAGGCAGACATTAAAATGAAAATCCAAAAGAAAATATGAACGACAATGTACAGGCGACTTTAGTCGCCTCAAATCATAGAAAAAGGCAACTAAAGTCGCCTGTACCAGTGCTTTTCTATAGCTTTCTTATATTGCTTTCAGCAATGATTACAAGCTGCAATGCTCAAACAACTTACGAGAAGCCAGATCCGGTATTTTCAAAAGGGGATACATTGAGAGGTATGTTAGGTCCCGAGCGAACCTGTTATGATGTAACTTTTTACGACCTGAATGTCGAAGTATTTCCCGAAAAAGAATATATAAAAGGCAGTAATACTATTCATTTTGATGCGAAATCAGATTTTAGCAGATTACAAATCGACTTGTTTAAAAACATGAAAATCAATCGAATAGAATTTGAAGGGAAAAACCTTGGATTTGATCGACAATATAATGCTGTTTTTATTGACCTCCCAAAGCAAACTAAGGGAACGAAAGGAAAATTTGAAGTATTTTATGAAGGCAGACCCATAGTCGCCCAACAGCCACCCTGGGATGGCGGCTTTATCTGGTCTGAAGATAAAAATGACAATCCATGGATCGCAGTAGCTTGTGAAGGAATAGGGGCAAGCCTTTGGTGGCCCAATAAAGACCATTTATCGGATGAGCCGGATAGTATGCGAATTGCCTGTACAGTTCCCGAAAATCTGGTTTGCGTATCAAATGGCAACCTGCGGGAAGTAGAAATGCTTGGAGAGAAAAGAAACCGTTTCAATTGGTTTGTCAGTTATCCTATCAATAATTATAATGTTTCATTGAATATTGGGGATTATGCAAATATCAAAGACATCTATACTGCAGAAGATGGAGATGAGCTGGCATTGGATTATTATGTTTTAAATCACAATAAGGAAAAAGCCCGTAAATATTTCAAAAACAGAGTGCCAGAAATGCTTTCCTGCTTCGAACAATATCTCGGGAAATACCCCTTTTGGAACGATGGTTATGCCTTAATAGAAACCCCATATCTTGGAATGGAACATCAGAGTGGTATTGCTTATGGCAACAATTATCAGGATGGCTATGCTGGTATGACTACTGCTGGGTTAGACTTTGATTACCTTCTTGTTCATGAGTCCGGGCATGAATATTTTGGAAATAGTATAAGTTGTAAGGATCATGCAGAAATGTGGTTGCACGAGGGTTTTACCGTATACATGGATGCTTTATTTGTAGAGTGTAAATTCGGCTACGAATCAGCATTGGATTATTATACAGCACAACGAAGGAGTATCCGCAATGCAGATCCAATAGTTGGTTTGATGGATGTGAATTACCAATATTGGGAGGGGAGTGATATGTATTTTAAAGGAGCATGGATATTGCATACACTTAGAAATATTATTGATGATGATGAATTGTGGTTCAAAACCTTCCGTTCTTTCTACGAAAAACACCAGTTATCCCACATTACAACAGAAGATTTTATTCGCCACATTAATGAAGCTACAGGCAAAAATTTTACCGCATTTTTTGAACAGTATTTACACCATGCCCGCATCCCTAAATTGGAGTATAAACTAAAGAAGAAAGGTAAGAACCTGCTCGTTTTATACCGAATGAATACTCAGGTAGAAAACCTAAGCATGCCTATTGAAATAGGAAAAAAAGGCAAATACACTAAAGTGACACCTACTTCTAAATGGCAAAAAATAAAACTCAAAAAAATAAAACCTAATGAGTTTAAAATAGCATTAGAATTGTATTACATTCATGCCAAAGAGTTAAAGTAACTAGTAATTAACTCAATCACTCAATTAACTTAATCACTCAATTGTGTATAAAATACTTAAGCCGCTATTATTTCTCATACAGCCAGAAACTGCCCACAAGCTAACCCTCAGCCTGTTCAAAATAGCTCTGTTTCTTCCAGGAGGGAAATGGATAGCTAAAAAAATGTATAATACACAAGATGAACGACTAAAAAGAAACCTGTTTGGTTTGGAATTCAAGAACCCTGTAGGTCTGGCGGCTGGTTTCGATAAGGATGCCAAATATATTAACCTCATGTCTCATCTCGGCTTTGGATTTATTGAGATCGGCACAGTGACGCCCAAACCACAAGTCGGCAATCCTCAACCTCGCCTGTTTAGGCTTAAAAAAGACAAAGCACTCATCAATAGAATGGGATTTAACAATGAAGGACTGGAAGCTACAGTAGAACGCCTGAAAAAAGCCCGTCCGGAAGGATTGATACTGGGCGGTAATATCGGCAAGAATAAAGTCACGCCAAATGAAGAAGCAGAAAACGACTATAAGCTTTGTTTTGAAGCCATGCATCCTTATGTAGATTATTTTGTTGTCAATGTCAGTTCGCCCAATACGCCCGGATTACGGGATTTACAAGACAAAGAACCACTAAGTAAACTACTCAATAAACTTCAGCAACTCAATCGGAAAAAACCAAACCCGAAACCCATCCTGCTAAAAATTGCGCCCGACCTGACGGATTCTCAATTGGACGATATTGTAGAAATTGTCGAAAACACAGGCATTGCCGGGCTTATTGCCACCAATACGACCATTAGTAGAGCAGGTTTGCAGGAAAGCCAGGAAAGCATCGAAAAAATAGGGAATGGCGGACTAAGTGGACAACCTTTACAAGAGCGTTCTACTGAAGTCATTCGTTACCTGCATCAAAAATCCAATGGCGCTTTTCCTATCATAGCTGTTGGAGGTATCCATTCTGCTGAATCAGCAAAGGAAAAACTGGAAGCCGGCGCTGCTTTAGTGCAGATATATACCGGATTGATCTATGAAGGACCTAAGTTGATAAAACGAATTAATCAGTCTTTGCTAGAGTAAATGTAATCGGCTTGTTTACAATTCCGTGATTAGATCTATAATTAGCTCCATTAATATACAAAGTACCATCCTGTTCCATTTGTCCATAACT
>JAHDFX010000045.1:26604-34520 GCA_020627965.1 Saprospiraceae bacterium
TATAATTAGCTCCATTAATATACAAAGTACCATCCTGTTCCATTTGTCCATAACTCGCATGAATATGCCCAAATACATGGACTCTAGGCTGGATGGTTTCCAGTTTTTTGCTTAATTGCTCACAACCTATATGATAATTTCCACGTGATTTATCCAGGATACCGTAAGGAGGAGTGTGAGTGATAAGTATGTCTGTATTTTTAGGAATTAATTCCCAATGTTCGCGCATAGGTATGCCTCTAAGTTTCCCAAAAGCCCAGCCTATCAAATCTGGCTGAACGGGTGAACCCCAAATATTCAAATCTCCAATCTGAGTTCCGCTATCATTCAGGTATATAATGCCATCAGGTATCATTGCTTTAAATTTATCAGGCGCTCTTTCCGCAATAAAATCGTGATTTCCGGCAATGAAGACCTTATATTCATAGTCCAGGCTGTCAAACCAGGCTAAAAACGCTTTGGCTTCTTCTTCATCTCCATGATCGCAAAAATCACCGGCATGAATAATCACATCAGCAAGAGGAAGTTCGTCAAGGTCTTCATGAGCAAAATGAGTATCGGATATGACTGTGAATTTCATGGTGCTATTTTTTTCAAAAATACATTATAAACCTAATTTCACAAAGCAACAAACAGAAAGTAAATTTATTTAACAAATCCTTACCTTTGGCCCATGCTTTTCAACTCAGTAGAGTATCTGATCTTTTTACCAATAGTATTCATTTGCTATTGGTTCTTTTTGCAGTCTGACCTACGACTGCGAAATCTTTTCATTGTAGCGGTCAGTTACTTCTTTTACGGTTATTGGGATACTCGCTTTTTGAGCCTGATTGTGCTGAGTTCTGTGGTCGATTTTTCGATAGGACTGCAAATGGGAAAGACTGATGATGCCGGACTTCGAAAACGATTACTTTGGCTGAGCTTGCTGGTCAATCTGGGTATTCTGGGCTTTTTTAAGTACTTCAACTTCTTCGTCGGATCGTTTATAGACTTGTTTAACACATTTGGCGTAAGCCTTGAAGCCTCCACGCTCAAAATTATATTGCCAGTTGGCATTAGCTTTTATACTTTTCAAACACTCAGTTATACCATTGATGTATATCGAAAAAAAATAGAGCCGACCAAAGACTGGATTGCTTTTTTTGCTTTTGTCAGCTTTTTCCCGCAGTTGGTAGCCGGACCAATTGAACGGGCTAGTCAGCTTTTACCACAGTTTTCAAAACGACATCAGTTTGATATACAAGAAGCAAAGAATGGCTTACGCCAAATACTATGGGGATTATTCAAAAAAGTAGTCATTGCAGATAATTGTGCAACATTGGTCAACGAAATTTTTGCTAATTATGAAACTCAACCTACGCCCATACTGATACTTGGAGCGGTCTATTTTGCTTTTCAGATTTACTGCGATTTTTCCGGTTATTCAGATATTGCCATTGGCACAGCCCGCTTGTTTGGTTTCAAACTGATGCGCAATTTTGCTTACCCTTATTTCTCTCGTGATATTGCAGAATTTTGGCGACGCTGGCATATTTCGCTGTCTACCTGGTTTCGGGATTACCTGTATATTCCATTGGGCGGAAGCCGTGTATCAAGCCAATGGCTGGTGGTGAGAAATGTAGCAGCGATTTTTATTGTATCGGGTTTCTGGCATGGAGCTAACTGGACTTTTATTTTTTGGGGGGCTTTGAATGCCTTGTATTTCTTACCCCTGATATTGGGTAATATGAATCGACGCAATATAGATATTGTGGCAAAAGATACCTGGCTGCCGTCGCTCAGGGAGTTTTTGGGTATTTTAGTCACTTTTGCATTGACATGTTTTGCCTGGATATTCTTTAGAGCTGAGTCATTGACACATGCTTTTGGCTATATTAGTCAAATGGCTGAAATGTCTTTTAATTTATCTGAAATAGATATTGTTGACAATGCAAAAGTGCTGTTTTTAATAGCTGGCTTATTGACCATAGAATGGTTCAATCGTCGAAAAGAATATCCATTTGAAAACAGTACTTTGCCTGTAGCTGTCAGATGGATAATATATATCATTTTTATAATATTTATCCTCGCAAACGGAGAAAATAATGACACATTCATCTACTTTCAGTTTTAAGGGTGTTGTCGTTTTTCTCAAACGACTAAGCATCTTTGGCTTTTTTGCTATCCTCGGCATCATAGCCACCCTTTTTATCAGTGGCTTTTTTTGTAAAGAAGGACGACTGGGAACTACCTATATCAAACATGAGAGACTTGAAAGCCTGGACTCTCCGAAGGTGGTTATGATAGGCGGCTCGAATTTACAATATGGCATGAACTCTAAAATGCTGGAAGATAGCCTCGGCATATCTGTGGTCAATATGGGCGTACAACAAAGTGTTGGACTAAAGTATATGTATGATGAAGTCAAAGATCATTTGTACCAAAATGATATTTTATTGATACTGGTAGAAACCCCTTCCTATATGGAAATGCCCTTAGAAGGGATGACCAATATTCCCAGGATCGTTTCGATTTACCCTAGAGGCATTCGATATTTAAATGCCCGACAATACTATAATTCAGCTGTGTATATAGGTCCCGCATTGATGCAAAATTATCGGGATATGGAAACAGTTATTCGTCGTAAGATAAAAGGGAAACCTACTTTTTATGAACAGTGTGATAAATGGGGAGATTTTCACGGACACAAAGACCAACTGCCTACTTACAAGCCTAAAAAACGACATTATGCCTACGAGCGTGACTATAAAAACGGATTAGAACCATTGGTAGCTTCAATGATCGAAGCTGCTGAAGAGAAAGGTTTCCATGTATTGATCAGTTTTTCGCCATCAGCAGCATCGAATAGTGATGCGGAGTTTTTTGGCTATTTACAAACAAGAGTACCTGATGAAATCAGAATAAGCAATATGGCTGATTATATTTTTCCTGATTCTTTTTTTTATGATTCACCCGACCATCTAATCTATGAAAAACGAGATATGCGTACCTTGAAATTGATTGAAGATTTAAGGGCATACAGAGACAGAACTTCAGAAATCGATTTTGTCCAGTAAGGATTGGGCTTTCGCCAAACTTTCTGGCTTACCTACATCAAGCCATATGTCTGCATCATGAGGGTAAGCTTTTAAAATATGCTGAGGAACCAGATCAAGGTAGGTGTCAATGATAGAAAACTTTCCATTTCTATGCATGAACTTAAAAATAGTGGGATTGATGACATGAATGCCGCTGAAAGCCTGTTCTTTTAAAGTTTCACTAGAAGTGATAGGAAATTTTGTCTCACCAGTCTTATTATTTTTCCAGCCTCTTAATACATTATTATTGTCAAATAATAAATAACGGGAAGTATCGCGGTTTCTGGTTGCCAATGTAGCTATAGCCCAGGATTTGCAATGAGTCTGATAAAATTTTGATAAATCCATATTGGTCAGAATATCGACATTACAGACCAGGAAAGGCTGGTTATCATTGAAAAAGCCGGCTGCTTTTTTGAGTCCTCCGCCTGTTTCCAACAACATATCCCGCTCATCGGATATTTGGACGTTGATACCAAAATTATTTTGTGCCTGTAAAAAATCGATAATCAATTCTGCAAAATGGTGCACATTGACAATAATATCTCGAAAACCATATTTTTTGAGTCTACGTATACAGATTTCCAACAAAGGCATACCATTTACCTCAACCATAGCCTTGGGGCGATCATTGGTTAGCGGGGCAAGCCGTGTGCCTAAACCGGCGGCAAAAATCATTGCTTTCATTTAATTAATCCAGTTTTTAGCGTCTTGCACAAGGTGTTCTAATTGTATATTGACCTGATATTTCTCTTTTAGGTGTTCTGCTAAAGCATCAGCACTATAAACAGACCGATGTTGCCCGCCAGTACAGCCAAAACCGACAGAAAGATAGGTGAAATCTCGGCTCAGATAAGTCTCAACAGCTTTGTCTACGATGGAAAAAGCATGTTTTAAAAAACTCTTGATCTCACTTTTTTCTTCTAAAAAACGCTTAACTGGTTCATCTCTGCCAGTTAATTTTTTGTAAGGAGCATAACGCCCCGGATTATGAATAGACCGACAGTCAAAAGCAAAACCGCCACCATGCCCCGAATGATCCTCAGGATAACCATTTTTATAAGAAAAACTAAAGACCCTAATGGTCAGTTGCTCTGGATGTGCTGAAAAAATAGGTTTTTCAAGATATTGCCGGGCAAATTCAGAGTCTATCATTTCTTCCAAAGCTTTACGCAAAGTTGACAATGCTGGCAAATCAGCATTGTTTAACAACCATTTTAAATTATTTAGTGCAAAAGGAATACTCGTAATAAAATGTTTGCGACCTTCGTATAATCCTCTGAAACCATAAGCACCTAAGACCTGTAAGCAACGCACCAACACAAAACCATAATAAGCCTTTATGAATTCAGCTGGTTTTATTGGTGCAAAATCTTTCGCCACATCTATATAATAATGCAAAAGTTTTTCACGAAGCGGGTAGGGGAGATTAGCTTTTGCCTGCCAAAGTAAAGAAGCTATATCGTATTGTCGGGGACCTTTTCGCCCACCCTGATAATCAATAAACCAGACTTTCTCATCATGCAGCATAATATTTCTGGACTGGAAATCCCGAAACATAAAGTAATCATTATCTGTTTTTAATAATTCATCAGCAAAGTCTTGAAAATCAGCTTCCAGAGCTTGTTCATCAAAAGGTGTTTTAGATAAATTGAGGAAATAATATTTAAAATAATTTAAATCCCAAAGGATAGATTGCCGGTCGAAAGCTGACTTGGGATAACATAATGAATAATTGAGGTCTTTGCCGCCAAGTATTTGCAGTCGAGCCAACTGTTGAAGGGCTTCGTGATAATAGGGGATGACATCATCAGGAAATTTACCAGTTTTTTTACTGACTTGTAATTGTTGGAATAAAGTAGAATCCCCTAAGTCTTGTAAAAGGTATATGTTTTGTTCCAGATTCTCTGACAAGATTTCCGGTACTGGGATATTCTGAGACTGAAAATGGTGGCTAAAACTGACAAAAGCCTGGTTCTCTTTTTCATCGGGATTGTATGCCCCAATGACGGTTTTATGCGCATTTTTTAGCCTGAAATAACGCCGGTCGGAACCAGAACGTGGAAGCGGGATCACTTCATCAATTTCGGTAGAAAAAGTCTGTTTATACAGCCGAATGAGTTGTTCTTCAATAGTGGGAAAATCGGACACTTTGATGGTTTTAGTTTATTGAATAGGTTGCACAAAACTAGTAATTTTATCCTGAACTTCTGCCGCTACTTTTCCCTGCTCCATCCAACCGTGCAGATGTCCGCCAAAATTCATGTCGAGATAGGTTGCACTAGCCTGGAAAGGAATTTCAAAACCTTCAGGGAGTTCACCATCAGAACCACAAGAAATAAGATACATGGTTTTACCTTTCAACATTCGTCCCATTTCTTTTTTGACGCTTACCAGGTCTGTCAGGCGATCAAAAAACGTCTTGAGTTGGGCTGACATGGCATACCAATAGACCGGAGTAGCGAAAACAATGTGTTCGTAGTTTAGCATTTTTTCAGCTAAAAAAAGAAAATCGTCATCCATGTGACGATAATCGTAAGTATAATAGTTGACTCTAAACATAGTAAGGTCAATCAAGTCTTTTTCCTGGTTTTTAAAGGTTCTTTCTACAAGTTTTCTGGTGTTACCATCTCCTCTCGCGCTTCCTAAGATCACTATTGGTTTTGACATTTTTTATTGTGTTGATGTTTTGATGTGTTGCTAGTAAAGCGAACGGTCTACACATCTATTTGTGCAGCTTTGAGGGCTTGAAAAATATGTCGTTCATCATGATAGATGACAAGGCGCAGCGCATCACCTAGTCTAAATTTCACAAGAGGTCCAAGTAAAGAATTGATACGATTTTTTTGTAGGTCTACTTTAGATGCTTTTTGGAGTATGGCAGATAACCTTTCTTGTTGCCTGAAAAAGGTATCAAATACAGCATCACTTAAGGTAGAATTAGAAGGAGCAGTACTGCCGGGGCTTCGCATTTTCGTGGGCACCTTTTTGTCTGATGACAATTGTATGCTTTTTATAAAACGTTTACCAATAAAACCTGAAGAAAAGCCATTTGAAGGTTCTTGTCCTGCTGAGATGGAACGTTCGATTTCTTGTTCCATATGCTTGAGATAGTGAGCATTGACTTTGTTGAGATGATCTATACATTCTGCGACACTCCAGCTTTTTTCATCATTTTTTTTGTTGAGTTGTTCGCTTGAGAGTAGCATTAATTGCTCTCTGACAGTTAGAATGTTTTGGGCGGATTGCTGCTTTAATTCACTTAATAAGCCGCCTACATCAACGTTTTTCATTTGTCCTGCTTTTGGTTTATTTGTGCGTGTTCTTTTGTCAGGTAGGTATAAGTACAAGTGTTTATAAGTTGCAATTTAATAGTTTTGGAGGAGAATAGAAAGGTGAGTGAAAGGTTTATGGAATTTAATATGTTGATGAATATATGCCGAACGATTAGTAAAAAAAATCCCGAATCTTCATGATGAAAATCCGGGATGATTGATGTTTCCTAAATCAATTTAGATAAACTTATAACAAATCAAGACCGTATAACGATACGTTCGGGCGATGCCCAATTTTTAAACTCATTTACATAATACAAATAAGTAGAAGAAGCCGGAGCTTCGTATTCTCCTGGTATATCTGCTTTTAAATCCAGATGGATAGTATGGCTTTTTCCGGCAGGCACACTTCGATAATGTAAGACAACATAGCCATTCCACAATTCATAAAAATCAGCCTTACCCTGCTCCATGATTTCCTTTAATTGCCAGGCTTGAGGGCTTAGTCCGGCCGGGATACCAATAAGAGCGACAGTATTAGTCGTATTTACATTTAATTTGTTTTCAATAACGCTGGTCAGACGAACCGTTTCGCCCATTTTAGTTTCTGTTTTATCTAATTTTGTACTGATGGCGACCTGACATTCATCAGCATTACGAGGAAGGCGAGTGGCATAATCCAATTCAATATCGAAAGGAAGCGAAGTTTTAGTGCCTTCAAAACGAACTTCTACTTTCTGGTCTCCTTCTTTCAGGTGCTCTGCCAAACCATCAATACTTATTTCTTCTTTTTGATTCGCTTCAAAGTTAGCAGTGGCTACTTTTTGTCCATCTACGTAGACTGCTAAAGTACCATCATCGATTGTACGTTTACTGTACTTTGCGTGTTCAATCATGGCTTTTAAAGCGAGAATTGTAGACTGTGTAGAGCCAAAACCATAATGATTCTTAGAACTTGCAATAAAACGGAAAGCTTCTGGCAGTTGGCTAATTCCATATTCACCTTTTAAAATAGCAAGAGTAGTTAGTGAAGTAGCTTCAACGTGCAAACCACTATAGCGAGACCCTACGATAGAAATGGTTTTTCCTTCCCAGCTACCGTTCTCTTTTTGCATAACTAACAATTCATCCATAAGTTTTTGTACACGTTCATCCTTTGTGATATATAGTGTGTTTGCCACTAATGCCATGATGTATGGATCTTTAGTTTCCATAGCATCTTTATAAGACTTATCAATTTCTTTTTTGATCTTATTTCCATGACCAGCTTCAGACAATGCCCACACGATATAGGCGTCGCCAACAGGATGCCTGTTTTGTCCTCCAAAACTTCCTTTTCTATGACCACGCAACCAACTACCATTACCATCTCTTCGACTCATTAACCACTCTGTAGCTCTGTTGATCATGCCCTGGTCTACCTGATAAACTTTTTGCATGTCGGTAAATTGCATAATGCCATATGCTGTCAAGCCTTCATGTGCCGGAGCACGTCCATACCAGTCGAAACCACCACCAGGCACTTCAAAGCTTTTCAGTCGATTATAACCTGTCTTCATATACT
>JAHDFX010000302.1 GCA_020627965.1 Saprospiraceae bacterium
CGGTTTTCTAAACATATTACAAATTGAGAATGACACACTTTTTTGAACACTCCCCGACACTTTAATCAAGTTTAAATAACTGATAATCAATTGTATAAAACCTGACTCCTGACCCCTCAATTCTGCCCCCTCACTTAATTAAGTGGATGTATTCATAATAAATGTACGTCAACACTACAACACCTCAAACACAACGCACGATAACACAACGCACGATAACACGAATTAATATGAAAGCTATACTTTGTAAAGAATTGGGTCATCCCTCTAAGCTGGTTTTAGAAGAAGTACCTTCTCCCCTTCCGGGTAAAAAAGAAGTTTTGGTAAGCGTAAAAGCTTGTAGTGTAAATTATCCCGACACTTTGATCGTGCAGGGCTTATACCAATTCAAACCTGATCTGCCATTTTCGCCCGGCAGTGATATTGCTGGTGTAGTAAAAGCAGTTGGAGAAGGCGTAAAGCATGTAAAACCTGGAGATGAAGTCTTTGGTATTGTTTCGCATGGCGGTTTTGCAGAGGAAGCTATTGTCCCTGCCAGTGCTGTTTTCCCGAAGCCACCGATGATGAGTGATAAGATCGCTGCTTCATTTATGATGGCTTATGGAACTTCCTATTATGCCTTGAAAAATCGGGCAAAACTTAAAGCTGGTGAGACTTTATTGATCTTAGGTGCAGCAGGCGGTGTCGGACTGGCAGCAGTTGAATTAGGTAAGAAATTGGGAGCGACAGTCATTGCAGCTGCTTCGACAGATGATAAGCTGGCTGTATGTAAAGAACACGGTGCTGATCTGACTATTAATTATACCAAAGAAGATTTAAAAAAGCGAGCAAAAGAATTGACCGAAGGTAAGGGGGTTGATGTGGTTTATGATCCGGTAGGAGGTGATTATACAGAAGCTGCTCTGCGTGCTACTGCCTGGGAAGGTCGCTTATTAATTGTTGGTTTTCCTGCTGGTATTGCCCAAATTCCTATGAATTTACCTTTATTGAAAGGTTGTCAGATCATGGGTATATTTTATGGTAGCTGGGCAGCTCGTTTCCCGGATCAAATGATGCAAAATACACTGGAGCTGATGCAAATGTATATGGCTGGCGAAGTGAAACCACATATACATGCTACCTATTCTCTGGAAGATGCTCCGAAAGCTCTGATAGAAATTATGGAGAGAAAAGTGAAAGGCAAAATTGTTATTGAACCTTAATTCAGATGCGGGAAGTGAGAGGCGAGAAGCGAGACAAAACAATCTCGCCTCCCGCTTCTCCCTTCTCGTCTCTACATTTTATAAAACATGGATAAAGCAAATCAAGTACGCCCCGGCGAAGAACTCGACTGGTCTAAATTAGCCGATTATCTGAAAGCCAATATTACGGATCTGGAAGGCGATATGTCAGTAGCCCAATTTCATGGCGGGCATGCCAATCTGACCTATTTATTAAAGTTTGGAGACCGGGAATTGGTCTTGCGTCGCCCGCCTTTTGGCAAAATTGCGCCCGGAGCGCACGATATGAAACGGGAATACCGGGTTTTATCTAAATTGTATAAACACTTCCCACAGGCACCAAGAGCTTTTCATTATTCTGAAGACGAAAGTGTTATAGGCGCCAGATTTGTGGTGATGGAACGTCGGAATGGAATCGTGGTTCGTTATCAATTGCCAAAAGTATTTCAAGGCATCCAAAACATAGAACAACGCCTGACCGATGCTTTGATGAAAGCCATAGCTGAGCTTCACAAAGTCGATGTAGAAGCGGCTGATTTGACCAAATTGGGTAGACCGGAAGGTTTCCTGCAACGCCAGTTAGCCGGCTGGTCGAAACGCTGGGAACTCTCCAAGATCGAAGAGAATCCGGTGATGGATGAGGTCATGCAACAGCTACAGTCGGATGTTCCTATTCCACAGGCGGTATCTATTGTTCACAATGACCTGAAGTTTGACAATTGTCAGTATCAGCCCGATAATCCCGATGAAGTGACTTCTATTTTCGATTGGGATATGACCACTCTCGGCGATCCTTTGGTTGATTTAGGTTCTACGCTCGGCTATTGGCCTGATCCGTTTTTTGATGGGCATGATATACCTGTTATGCTGGTCGGCAATTTTCCCGACAAGAAATATCTCATTGATAAATATGCTGAATATACTGGCTTTTCAATGGAGCGTGTCAGTTGGTACGAGTCTTTTGCTTATTGGAAAGGGGCAGTGATTGCGCAGCAGTTGTATCATCGTTATGTACAGGGTAGTACCAAGGATAAGCGGATGGCTAAGTTTGGTAATGCGGCGGTAGCTTTTTCTAAGATTGCTCAGCATATTTTGAACAAATAATATAGTTTTTAAAAGTCGTTAAGAGGTCGATAGTCGATAGACCATAGTCGATAGTTGTTACTAAAAAAGAAAAGCAACAATCGACCTTGGACTATATCCATCGACCTTCTACTTTTCTTAAACTCTAAGAAGCTAAAAATACCATGACATACCAACAACAACTAGCAGCCAATGTCTACAAGCTCTTTGGTATAAAAGCCAGTAAGTGGTTCATGCTGTTCATGCCTGTGGTCGTGCTGTTTTTCATGGAGAACGGGCTGAGTGTGGGCGAGGTGATGCAGATACAGGCAGTTTATTCCATTGCTGTAGCATTATTCGAGATTCCTTCCGGTTACTTTTCTGATAAATTGGGGCGCCGGCTGACACTTGTATTGGGTATGACAATTACTTTTTTGGGTGTTCTAATGCTGTGTTTTGCTTATGGTTATTGGGAACTTATGCTGGCGAATATTATGTTGGGATTGGCTGGTAGTCTGATCTCTGGGACTGATTCGGCTTTGTTGTATGATTCTTTGCTACAGATCCAGCGGGAAGATGAGTACCTGAAACTGGAAGGCAGGATGTACTCGGTGGCAACTTTCTCAGAGGCGATAGCGGCTATTTTTGGTGGTTTGATTGCGGCACACTACGGATACAGGGCTACTTTTTGGGCTTTTTTGCTTTGTCTGCTACCAGGAATCCTGCTTGCCTGGAGCTTAGTCGAACCGAAATCAGACGAGGAAAAAACCAAGGCTGGCTGGGATAATATCCAGCATATTCTTTCTTATACTTTTGTAGGAAATGTACGCTTGAGGTGGTTTGTTTTGTTGTCTGCTTCTATGGGAGCTGCGACGCTGACGATGGCCTGGTTTGCACAGCCTTATTTTAAGGAGATTGGATTTTCTGATAAGACCATCGGGATATTGTGGTCGGTACTTAATCTGACGGCAGCAGTGTTTTCTTTTTCTGCTTTTTATATGGATCAACTGATGAGCCGGCGCCATCTTGCCTGGCTGATCGTGATCGGAATTGCTGCGGGGTATGCAGGTTTGGGTTTTAGCTATGGTGTTCTGGGGATTGCTTTTATTTTCCTGATCTATGTGATGCGGGGTATCGCAGTGCCTGTGCTGAAGGATTTCATTAATATGGAGACGCCTTCTGATATGCGGGCAACCGTGCTTTCTATACGTGGCTTTTTTATTCGGATTACTTTTGCTGCTCTGGCTCCCTTTCTGGGCTGGATTAGTGATGTGTATACGCTTCAGCAGGCTTTTCTAGTGGCGGCGGTGAGTTTTGGGGCTTTTGGACTGGTTTGTATGGGGGCTTTGCTTGGGAGGGCTTAGTTGCCTTCCCGCACCCTTTTGTTCCCTGAAGGGAAGGCTTGCCCGCTTGTCAGTTTTATAGCTTCTACACAAGTAACATTAAGCTTTTTTTAATCAGAAGGTTGTCAGTCGCACTCCCGCTCCCTTTTTATTCCCGACACGGGAAACCCTGCCCGCTTCATAGTAAGTCAGCAAAACTGACCAAGTGGGTGGGGTTTCCCTCCCAGGGAATAAAAAGGGTGAGCGTGAGCAAATTCGGCCGCCTTCGGCGGCATAAAAACAAAAAAAGGGTAAAAAAGTAAAAGTATAAAGCGTTAAGGAGTCTCGGCGAGACGGAAACCGAGGCTGCTGCTGAACCAGTCATCCGTTAGATACCCGAGACGATAGGACGAGCGACAGCTCCTGGTATCGCTGACCCAAGACCCGCCACGGAGAACCCGATAGGTGCCAGTTTCTGGTCT
The DNA here is from genome assembly GCA_020627965.1 of Saprospiraceae bacterium. Lineage (GTDB taxonomy): Bacteria > Bacteroidota > Bacteroidia > Chitinophagales > Saprospiraceae > JAHDEO01. The sequence goes on from JAHDFX010000302.1 coordinate 4,087, forward strand.
TCTAGGATTATTTTGTGGACTAATATCATAATACTCATCACCATACCAATCCTGACACCATTCCCACACATTACCGCTCATATCATGTAAACCCAGTTCATTCGCTGTTTTTTGTCCGACAGGATGTGTTTTCCTATCACTATTTCCATGATACCAGGCTACTTTACCTATATCATCAGAACCAGCATATTTATAACCTTTACTTTCATTCCCTCCTCTGGCTGCAAACTCCCACTCCGCTTCAGTAGGCAGGCGAAACTCCCTGCCTGTTATTTTATTAAGTTTCCTAATAAAATCCTGTACATCATTCCAGGAAACGTTTTCAACAGGACAGTTATTACAATTTTTAGATTCGGAAGGATTATTCCCCATCACCGCTTTCCATTGTGCCTGTGTCACTTCGTATTTTCCTATGCTAAAATCGCTTACTGTTACCGAATGAACTGGTTTTTCGTCGCCACTACAGCTTCCTTGTTCACTGGTGCAGCCCATATCGAAAGTACCGCCTTTCACCAAGATCATATTATCAAGGAGTTCTTGTATACGCTTCATATTACCTGAATCACTTCGGGTAGCGATATTCCATATTCCCAAACTCAGGACTAACACTACCAGAGCAGGTATTCCCTTGCGCATGACTGCACTGATCTGTTCTTTTCTTCTCTCTGCATTTTGCTTGTGCTGTGCTGCCTGTTCCCGCTCTCGTGCTGCTGCTTTGGCTTTTTTTTCAGCGGCCCTTTTTCTTTGCGCTTCCTCTCGCTCTCGTGCTGCTTTTTCAGCAGCTTCCCGTTCTGCGGCTTGTCGGGCAGCGGCTTTTTTTAATGCTGCTGCCTCGGCTGCTTTTCTTTTTGCCTCCGCTTGTCGTTCCTGTTCTCTCCTTTTCTGTTCTGCTTGTTTTGCTACCTTTTGCTTCCTTTCTCTCTCCAAAGCTGCTTCTACCTCTTCAGCTCTGATTTTTATATCAAGAATTTTTTTCTTCACCCCTCTCGCAATATTCGTATAAGCACTATCTTTCAATGGCCATTCTACAACGGCTTTTCCCTTTTCCGGCAGGGCTTCCATACTTCCTATTGCTTCATCCTGCCACAAGCAGGGACGCAAAATAACGGGAATAACGGTCGCTGTTCCAGCTTCATGTTTTGCTAAGGCCCGTTTCATTTCTTCCTCCTGAATATAATCTGAATTCAAAGCATCTACGCTGGTAAGAAACAGGATAATGTCAGCTTTATTTATGTGCTTTTTGATTTCTTCATCCCATTTGGCTCCAGGAGTAATCTCTCCATCATACCATATTTTGACTCCATGATTCCGTTTAAGTCCATTGAGGTAGGGCAGCAATTCTTGCAGGTAGGTTTTATCCTTGTGCGAATAGGCGATAAAGATATTGATATGTGGATTTTGTGGCTGCATGTATTATGCAAATATACGTATTGTGTGGTATATTTTGTAAACAATAATAAGTAAGTGTGTGTAACAAATTGCACAGTTTTACTAAATTTTACTCCGTTGTCCACCCCCTACACCCCCTCCGAAGGGGGACAAGAAGACGTCAAAATCCCCCTTTGGAGGGGGTGTAGGGGGTGGAATGCTGAGCGCTTTTGTGCAATTTGTGATACACACAATAAGTAGGGTGTACACGAGCAACATTGCTGATCGAAAGAACCAACTTGTTCTTGTGTATGTGCAATATTGCTGATCAGAAGAGGAAACTTGCTCATGTATAAGAACAACTTAGTATATCAGAAGAGAAAGCTTGCTCATATATTGCATCGTCCTGAAAAAACTTTACAGTTAGAAAATAAGGACTGAAATAGATTTACAGTCAAAAACACTGTCCTAAAATAGCTTTACAGGCGTAATTATCGTCCTAAAATAGGTTGTCATGCAAAAAGCATGTCCTGAAATAGGTTGTCATGCAAAAATTACGTCCTGAATTAGCTTTACATGCAGACAGCT
>JAHDFX010000303.1 GCA_020627965.1 Saprospiraceae bacterium
TTACCGCTTAAAGTCTTTTGTAAATAACTAGTTATTAGTACCTTAATGAAGAGAAGCGTTTAATGGTCAATGAAAGAAAAAATCCCGAATTTTCATGATGAAAATTCGGGATGATTCATGTTTTTCATAGAAAAAAGCTTACCTTTGCCAAGCTTTTCAAAAGCGTACAGAATAAAAGAATAAAATCAAAATGGCAAAACGTAAAAAAAGACAGCAAGAAGAAGAATTACTAGTAGACTTAACTGCTACCAGAGAACAAACACAAGACTTTTTGGAGAGAAACCAAAAATCTATCGTAGGCGGTTTGTTATTAGCTGCTTTGTTAGTAGGCGGTTTCTTTGCTTATAAATATCTATATAAAGCACCTCGTGAAAAAGAAGCCCTGGAACAAATGTATCGTGCAGAAATGGAGTTTCAACGCGATTCTTTCGCCCTGGCTTTGAATGGTCCACAAGATTATCCGGGCTTTGAGCAGATCATGTCTGATTATAAAGGAACGAAAGCGGCTAATCTGGCTCGTTATTACGCTGGTATATCTCACCTTCGTACAGGTAACTTTCAGGCAGCTATTGACAATTTAGAGAGTTTCAGAGCAAAAGGAATGGTGTCGCCTTCTATGAAAAATGGCGCACTGGGAGATGCTTACTCTGAATTGAATAATTTCGATCAGGCATTAAGCTATTATGAGAAAGCCATTGGAGGGAAAGGTAATGGATTTTCCACACCTTACTACCTGTGGAAAGCAGGACTATTGGCACAGAAACAAGGCGATAATGCAAAAGCTCAAAAGTATTTTGAGCGCATTAAAAAAGAATATCCAAATTCCACACAAGGACAGGATATTGATCGCTACCTCTCTGCGCAGTAACTAGAAAATAATATCATTGCAAGGCAGAGAATACAACTCTGCCTTTTTTGTTTTAATATCAACATTATAACCATGTTCAGACAACTTATTTTAATTGCCTTAGTCGCCACTTTTACAGCTTGTACAGGGGGACAAAAAACAGCAACCACAGCAACAGATGAAGCCACAGGGAAAACGGTAGAATACAGAGGAGAAGAAATTAACGGTAAAGGTGCTATTTCTGTAGATGAATTATTTGTAAAAATTGCAGACAAAGAAGAAATACCAGCCATAAAGGTTGAAGGTGAAGTGATCTCTGTTTGTCAGGTAAAAGGCTGCTGGATGCGCATGGCTGCCGCAGACGGACAAGAATTGATGGTGAAGTTCAAAGACTACGGTTTCTTCATGCCACTAGACCTAACAGGAAAAATCGTCATGGAAGGAAAAGCCTTCAAACAAGTCACACCAGTCGACGAGCTGCGTCACTATGCCGAAGATGCTGGCAAAAGTGCAGAAGAAATAGCAGCAATCACAGAGCCTGAAGAAGAAATTCTTTTTGAAGCTTTCGGCGTTATGATCCCTAAAAACTAGGTTCAATGTTGAACTGTTTAGTGGTAGCAAACGTTTAATAATTGACGAGCATAAAAAAATATAAAAAAGCATCACGTATTATTTGCTTTTCACAATTTTGCTCTTATCTTTGCACCGCTTAAAAACGAAGAAAATATACATAGGTTGATCCAGTAGCTCAGTTGGTAGAGCATTTGACTTTTAATCAAAGGGTCCCGGGTTCGAGCCCCGGCTGGATCACAAAACATTCAAAGCGATGGTGAACTTAGGTTTGCCATCGCTTTTTTTACGCCCTGTGGGCGGGTTTATGTCTTTGATAGTCAATGCTTAGTCTTTAATTCTTCTTCTTTTCCTTCATTTAGTATAAGCTTTTCAATAATCCCTCTTTTCTACTCTCAGGTGTGCATTTGGGTGTGCAATTTTGAAAAAAGGTGTGCAAGTTTCCTAAATGTCTCTTCATCATTATAATCATTTTTAAAACCATACATTTCTTATCTCAATATACTGCGTATGTGAGTTTGTAACCCGAAAGTGTCAATTACTTCATTTGACTGAGAGCTGTCTTCATTTTTTTCATTCGATAAAAAAACGAAGCAAAAAAATCTTGTCAAAAAAAACTCCTCCGTCAGACACTTTTTTGACGGGCCACCGCCACGTTCAGCAATTCAATATTATAGTATTGTTGTGTAGTATTTACAAAGAATATGGTTTTGCTCAATCAATTTAAATCATGAAAATAAAAAGAATTAGAATACTGTTCTTACTTGCTAAAAGTAGGATAAATAAAGCTGGACAATGTCCGGTTAGGTGTAGGTTCACCTATGATAAACTAAGACATGAGTTTTCTACCGGATTATTTATTAACCCTGATGACTGGGATAGCAAAGGACAGAAAGCCAAACCGCCCAATGAGGAAAACGAATTTCTCAATACCCAGTTAAGCCTGATTAAGAATAAAATTAATCAGGCTTTTTTATTGCTACAAATGGAAGGGGAGGACTTTGCTGTACAAGACATTTACCGAAAGTACAAAGGAGAGCCTACGCAGCAGGAAAAGACCATTTTGGAAGTCTTTGATATGCACAATAAGAAGATTGCTAAGTTGGTAGGTATTGAGTATTCTCAATTCACGCACAAGAAATTTGAAGAGACTCGAAGACATTTGCAGCGGTTTATTCAGCATCAGTATGCTAAGCAGGATATGCTACTAAAAGACCTGACCATGAAATTTCTGAGCGATTTGGATTTCTATTTTAAAACAGAAATGCAGCATAAACAATCTACAGCGAATAAGAAAATTCAGCGAGTCAGGAAGATTGTCAGGTTAGCAGTGGGAGAGGGCTTTCTGGATAAAGATCCATTCATGTTACATAAACCTAAGAAGGCGCATATCAAGCTGGTTTATCTGGATACAGATGAATTGCAAAAGCTGGAGGCTTACAGTTTTGAACAAGTCAGATTAGAACAGGTGAAAGATATGTTCATTTTCTGTTGCTATACAGGATTAGCTTATACTGAAATGGCGAATCTCCAAGCTGAACACATCATAGATGGCTTTGATGGTATGAAATGGATTAAGATGGAAAGACAGAAAACTAAGGCTATGGTATCTGTTCCTCTATTACCAAAAGCATTGGAAATATTGGATAAATACGATAATGCTTTACCTGTCATCTCCAATCAGCGTTTTAATTCTTACCTGAAGGAAATAGCTGCGATTGTAGGCATTAATAAACGCTTGACTCATCATACAGCCAGAAAAACTTTTGCGACGACTGTGCTGCTTTATAATGATGTTCCTATGGAAATTGTCTCTGAGTTGTTAGGTCATTCTAAGATTACGATTACTCAGGAGCATTATGCTAAGGTGGTGCAGAAGAGTGTGAGTGAGAAGATGATTGAATTGGGTAAGAAGTTGATTAAGTAGAGTGGGGCAGGGGAGGCTTTTGTCATCCCTGCCTGTATCATTTAGATAAATTTCTTGACTTGTACTATAAGTATTAGTATCTTTGCTTAATATCACAACCCATATACTATGAAATACAACTATTTCCCTGATTATGAAAATGTAAGGGAACGATTGGAAAACCTTGTAACGAAAGCAGAAACCAATGATTTTGGTGACTTAGATTTAGAAATGGAAGCCCTGTATTTCAATATCTATGACCAGCTTAACCTGCTACGTGACAAGTTGAAAGCAGCAAATATAGAGCATATCAGTCAAGTAGATGACGATTTGAAAGAACTCATTAAAAGAGCTGTGATTATATTGACTATCAAATAATATACTATGTCTTACGCAACTGTAATAAAATCTTTGAGAGAAAAGAGACAATTCACACAAAAACAGGTGGCTCAAGCCTGCGATATTACTCCTGAATATTTGTCCAAAATAGAAAACGAAGTAAAGGTACCGAGCATGACTTTACTTAAAAAATTGTCTAAAGTGCTTAGTATGCCGCTGTCAGTAATTAATTACATGGCGATAGATAATGATGAAATTCCTAATGACAAAGCTGCCAATTATGCAAAAATAAAGTCTATCACAGATAAGGTTATAGATTATGTATTTGTAGATGAAGATTTTACTTTTGATGCTTTAATGAGTGATCTGGACGAGTTACAAAAAGCTAAGTTTAAACGGGTAAATGCTTAATTGATATTATCGAATAAAATAGGGCAGAGATATAATTATCCCTGCCCATGCCATTTGAAATAACAGTTTAGATTATGCCGCTTCTTTATCTATGCTGGGTTGTAGCTGTACTACCTTTGCCAAATCTCTGGTCGAATGCTGTTCAGCATTGGGAACCGGATAATCTGAAAATAGATAGACAGTACAATCGTGATTTAGTAACCTTGCTCTTCCAACAGCTTGAATCAAATCTTTCTCGATACAATAAAATTGAATACTCCTGACATCAGGATTGATCGAAGTGGTAAAATTGAATTCATAGCCATTGTGCTTTACTTTCATTCGTTCAAATTCAAAATCACTTGAATGTGCATCAATATCAAGCAATTTACATATCAATCGGTAAGCTGTAGAATCAAGATGTGGTGTACCGATAATTTTAATATCCTGTCCTGCTAATTTATTCGAGCCTTCACAATTCCCGAAATGAATACCATCAACAGGATTGGTAAACTCGCTGCGATGAGTTTTGAAAGTAATAGTGGGTAATTCTTTTTTGAAATTATCTGCTAATTTAACTCGCTTGGGATTTTTGTCCATACTTTTTCTTGAATATCCTACATTTGAAAACTGATGGATTTTACCCTTTGTTTCGACATTAGACAGGTCAATAAATTTCACCCTGTCACCATACAATTTACGGTAAATATATTCACTCGCAGTAGCAGAGAGAATAATGTATTTCTTATCGTCTCGCAATGGGACATAGGTAGTATAAGAAATCTTCTTATCACCTTTAGGGTCTTTATTATTGACGGGTTGAATATGAAACATAGGTCTGGGATTCATTAATAAACCAAAAACATTGCCTTTGATTTCCTTCTTAGCGGCACACTCCTGGATAGCTTGAACGACAGATTCACTATCATCAAACTGTAGTATATTGAGCTTGTCAGCAAAAACATCTATGTAATTATTCATAGCGTCTGCGATACACTCAATTTTATGAGCATCCACAGCATTACCTTTGGTCATTAAAGTATTGGCAAGTATGCGTAAATCTGCTGTGGTACAGGAATTAGTCTTTGCAAAAGCATAGAACGGGTCTTCATCAAAAATGTAGGTGTCCTTATTTTCAAAATTCATGTGAACACACTTTTGATGAGTCGTAAATATGGTTGAATTTGTCTTGAGACATTTTTCTAACTGCTTAAAATAAGCAACAAGTTTGGTTGCCTGATCTTTATCCAGATTATATCTATATGGATTATCAGCTATCTTTCTAATCATGTGAGAAGCTTTACGCACCAGTCCTGCATCACAGTATTTATTGTAACGTTTAGCCATGTCAGTAGGCAAAGCATCTAATGGTATTCTGGGAATCATTTCACAGGGTATAGTTGCCGCTGCATACATTTCCTCTTTCAAAGCATGGGTAGGAAATGCCAATGCCACACTTTCCTTTCGGTTAATAGCTAACCTGGTCTTACCTATTCCTGTTGCACAGCGGAATACATAAATGGCATTGGATGTATCAGCGAGAGCTTTATCCATTTCAGTTTTCAAATCGTCTCTCGTTTCTTTCAATGGCATTGGAAGCTCCGGTTCATCTAAAAGCATAGCTTTTGAATATTGTCCATGAGGAAATATTTCTAAGATATTGTTGTATTGGAATTTCAATTTATGGTCTATATGTTTTTCTGGAAGTGTACGGAATCTATATGGGAGAATAGGTGTATATCCTGGTTTGTTCCATCTGGATTTAATGTAGCTGATAATATCTTTTTTACCGTTATTAATATGTGGATTAGCTTCAATGGAGTCTTTATAAAGTTTTTCTCCACCTTTCATTCGGTGCATATTGGAAGCCAGGTAGGTTAAATCAGGATGCCATACTTTTTCTTTGGCTGTAACCAGCTTATCCAGCGTCTTGCATTTACTTCTGACAAATTCCCAATCATACTTTTTACGTTCA